>CANHUD010000081.1 GCA_947463665.1 Sphingobacteriales bacterium | reverse complement strand
CACATCGCTTTGCACCTATTACGGAAAAACGAACAAAACCAGGTCATCAGCAGAATAGCGAACGGATGCATCGTCAAATTCCCTAACTTTCTGTTTCAATAATTGAATTGCCATGAGAATGACGACCCGTATTCTGTTGTCGATGATGATGTTCCTTCAGTTCTTTGTCTGGGGTGCCTGGTACGGACAAATGAGCAAGTACATGACCGACCAGCTCCATGCCACCGGCGACCAGGTGGGCCAGGCTTATGCTGCTTTTTCCATTGCCATGATCGTGGCCCCGTTCTTTGTGGGCATGCTGGCCGATCGCTACTTCCGGGCGCAACGGGTGCTGGCTGTGCTGAACCTGCTCGGTGCCGGCCTCTTATACCTGCTAACGCAAACCACCAATCCCGATACGTTTTTCTGGATCATGCTGGCCTACTGCCTGACCTTCGCACCCACCATTGCGCTGACCACCTCCATCTCCATGCGGCAAATGAGCAATCCCGAAAAAGAATTCCCCGCCATCCGCGTTTTTGGTACGCTGGCCTGGATCGCCGTGGTGAACCTCGTGGGCTTTATGGGCGTGGGCGATAAAGTAGCGATCTTCCAGATCGCGATGGGCTCCGCACTGGTACTGGGTTTGCTGGCCTTCCTGCTGCCCGATACCCCGCCAACCGCTACCGGTCCTTCTTCCTTTGCACAGATCATCGGGAAAGATGCGTTTGTACTGTTCAAAGACAAAAGCTTCCTGATCTTCTTCTTTTCATCGGTCCTGATCTGCATCCCCCTCTCCTTCTATTATACCTGGGCGAATCCATCAATCACCGATACGTATAAGGCAGCGTTCCCCGGAGTGGATCCGTCGACCTTCAATGTAGAAAATAAGATGTCGCTCGGACAGGTCTCCGAAGTATTGTTCATGCTGGCCCTGCCGCTGGTGTATGGAAGATACGGTGTAAAAAACATCCTGATCATCGGACTGATCGCGTGGATCACCCGTTTTGTTTTCTTCGGCTACTCCGATGGCAGCGCTTCGGAATGGATGCTCTATGCGGCGATCTTACTGCATGGCGTTTGTTACGATTTCTTCTTTGTGAGCGGCATGATCTATACAGATCAGAAAGCCGGCCCCCGCATCAAATCGCAGGCACAGGCATTGATCTCACTGGCTACGTATGGCATCGGTATGTACATCGGTTCTGTGATCGCCGGACGGGTAAAGGAAACGTATACCGTTGCAGAAGTTACCAACTGGCTGAACGTCTGGCTCGTGCCGGCCGGTATTGCGGCGGTGATCCTGGTATTGTTTATCCTGTTCTTCCGGAATGATACTTCGGTGTCCAGAGCCTGATTCCAGCATAAAACGAAAAAAGCGGATGCAGTTTCCTGTATCCGCTTTTTTTATAGGAAACCAGCTTACAGCATGGCTCTGAGTTGTTCCAAGAGTTCGGTCTTGGTAATGGGTACACCCTTGATTTTATTATACGGAACCGCATCCACCAGATATTGATCACGGATGATCTTCACCAGTTGGCCATTGTTGATCTCAGGTATCAGCACCTTATCGAACCGTTTGATGATATCGCCCAGATTCCGGGGGAAGGGACGAACATAGCGGAGATGTGCGTGGGAGATAGCATGGCCTTCAGCCTGCAACTCGGCACAGGCGCTTTTGATCGCACCGAAGGTGCTACCCCAGCCGATCACCAGTACTTTTCCGGTATCCGGACCGCTGTCAAGATGTTGTTCCGGGATGTGTTCAGCGATCTTATCCACTTTTGCCTGACGTAATTTCACCATGTGCTCATGGTTATCGGCATCGTAACTGATGTTACCGGTGATGTCCTGCTTTTCAAGACCACCGATACGATGCTCAAGCCCGGCTGTACCGGGAATAGCCCAGGGACGGGCGAGTTTTTCATCGCGTTTATACGGAAGGAATTTTTCTTCTCCTTCATCCAGACCTGCTTTGAATGTCACATCAATTGGCTGCAGATCAGCGGAAGTGGGGAATTTCCAGGGTTCCGCACCATTGGCAATGTAGCCGTCGGTCAGCAGGATCACCGGGATCATGTGCTGTACCGAGATGCGGCAGGCTTCGTAGGCAGCTGCGAAACAATCGCTGGGGGTAGACGCCGATACGATGGGCAGCGGGCTTTCCCCGTTGCGACCATAATAGGCCTGGAACAGGTCACTCTGTTCTGTTTTGGTAGGCAGACCGGTGGAAGGACCACCGCGCTGCACATTGACGATCAATAGCGGGATCTCCATCATCAGGGCCAGTCCGATCGCTTCTGTTTTGAGTGCCATACCCGGACCAGATGTTGTGGTGATGGCGAGGGCTCCTCCATAACTGGCACCGATGGCGGATGTGATACCTGCGATCTCATCTTCCGCCTGGAATGTTTTGATGCCAAAAGACTTATGCCGGCTCAGTTCATGCAGAATGTCGGATGCCGGTGTGATCGGATAGGATCCGAGAAACAGCGGAAGGCCGCTTTTCTGGGAAGCCGCGATCAGTCCGTACGCCAGTGCCTGGTTCCCCATGATGGAACGATAGGTACCTGGCTCCAGACGGGCCTTATCCACTTTGAAACGGGTAGTAAAGGTTTCAGTGGTATCACCGAAATTATACCCGGCCTGCAGGGCCTTGATATTACTATTGAGGATCTCGTCTTTTTTGCCGAATTTATCTTTCAGGAACTGGACCGTACTGTCCATATCGCGGTTGAACATCCAGTAGAGATAGCCCAGGACGAACATGTTCTTTGCCCGGTCCTTCTCTTTGGTACCCAACGTGAATTCTTTCAGGGCTTCACGGGTGAGTTTGGTGACATCGATCTTTGTAACCTCAAACCCACTGAGGGAATTGTTCTCCAGCGGATTATCGCCTTCGGCATAGTTGGCCAACCGGAGGTTTTTCGCATCAAAGCCATCGGTATTGGCGATGATCTTACCGCCTTTTTTTAAATTCTTGAGATTGGACTTGAGTGCAGCGGCATTCATCGCTACCAGTACATCGCATTCATCGCCCGGTGTATATACCGGTGAGGAGGAAAAACGAAGCTGGAAGCCACTCACCCCCGCCAGCGTACCCTGTGGGGCACGAATCTCAGCCGGGAAGTCAGGGAATGTTGCCAGATCCATTCCCATAAGAGCCGTATTATTGGTAAACTGGCTTCCGGTAAGCTGCATCCCATCGCCGCTATCACCGGCGAACTTGATGACTACATCCTTCAGCAATTCATCTTTTCTGTTCATGTTATTGTGTTGGGTCTAACAAATGTACTGAACTATGCGGGTCTCTGCCTCAATTCGTGATGAAAATCAGTTCGGATTTTTCAGGAACTTTTTACTGCAGAAAATCGACGAATGAACGGTTTTATCCGATGAATGGACTTGTATTCTTACTATCGTAAAATTACCTTTGTATGGCAATCGGAAATGATAAATACTGCAACCGCAGTCAAGATATAATAACAAACGGATGGTTATTAAAAGTGAAAAAGGCGACCCTCGGGCCGCCTTTTCGCTTTATTATCAATGACTTAGTTACCGTCACCGTCCAGCAGGTTGCCCAGTCCGCCGAGCAGGCTTCCTTCTTCCTTCCGCTGGGATGTACCATACGAAAGAATACGTGAGGCCAGTCGGGAAACCGGTAATGTCTGTATCCATACCTTACCCGGTCCGCGCAGGGTGGCAAAGAACAATCCTTCACCTCCGAAAAGCGTATTGCGGATACCCCCTACAAACTGGATATCGAAATCAATGCCTTGTGTGTAGCCTACCACGCATCCGGTATCGATCTTCAGCATTTCACCGGGCTGAAGAATACGCTCAAACACATGACCGCCGGCATGCATAAAGGCCATGCCATCCCCTTCCAGTTTCTGCATAATGAATCCTTCGCCACCAAACAATCCGGTACCCAGCCGACGCTGAAGAGCGATGCCTACCGATACGCCTTTGGCCGCACAGAGGAAGGCATCTTTCTGACAAATGATGGTTCCCTGTTGCTGAAGGTCCAGCGGAATGATCTTTCCGGGATAGGGGGAGGCGAACGATACGCGCTTCTTGCCACCGCCGATGTTGGTAAAGGCGGTCATAAACAGGCTTTCACCGGTGAGCAGGCGCTTTCCGGCCGACATCAGCTTACCTAAGAAGCCCGACTGCTGCTGGGAGCCGTCGCCGAAAATAGTGGCCATCTGGACACCGTCGTCCATCATCATGAAACTGCCCGCTTCCGCGATCGCCGTTTCACTGGGGTCCAGCTCCACTTCCACATACTGCATCTCTTCCCCGTAAATCTTGTAATCAATCTCGTGATTTGTTCTCATACGTTGTTGACTTTGTTAGCTTTAAACATCAAGTTAGTATTTTTTCCTGACCCCGGATCTGTGCAGTCCATTCCATACGGGTTTACCCTGTATCCGACGAACCACGTACATCAGTCCGGTGAACACAAAGAACAGCGGACCCAACAGCCCGAACAGGCTGATCCAGCGGCCGTTGTAAAACTGCGCCATCGGGCGGCGGAGACGCTCCGCCATGATGTACATACCCGGCACCATGATCAGCGTCATGAAGAAAGCGAAGATCAGTCCCCAGATGATGGTCCAAGACAATGGCGACCAGAACACCGCGTTGTCACCACCCAGGAAAATATTCGGATTCCAGTCGGTGAACATCGTTACAAAATTAATATTCAGCCCTACTGCCAGCGGAATCAGTGCCAGGATAGCCGCCAAAGCGGTTAGTAGCACCGGTACGATGCGCGTTTTTCCGGCTTCAATCACCGCTTCACGCGTACGCATGCCTCTGGAGCGCAGCTCATCGGCAAATTCGATCACCAGGATACCGTTCTTTACCACAATACCCGCCAGTCCGATCACACCAATACCCGTCATCACCACCGCAGCGGTACTGCGGGTAAGCGCATAACCGAGAAGCACCCCGATCACGCTGAATACGATTTCCGACAAAACGATCACGGTTTTGCTCAGTGAATTGAATTGCAGTACCAGGATCAGCAGGATCAGTCCTATGGAAACAACCAATGCTTTACCAAGGAAATTAGACGTTTCAGCCATCTGCTCTCCTTCACCGGTCTGAGCGATGGTCACATCCTCCGGCTTTTCTTTGAATTCATTGATGGCTGCGAGAATTTCCTTATTCACTCCGGCAGGTGTATATCCCTGCGAGGTTAATACATTGCTGTAGATGGTAACCACACGCTTCAGATTCTTCCGCTTGATAGCACCATAGGTGCTGGTCATATCAAAATCCACTACGGAACTGATAGGGATCTGCTTGATCTGCCCGGTGGTAAAATCACGGAACGTGATCTTCATGTTCAGCAGATCGCTGAGGTTATTCCGCTGGATCGATGTATTGCGCAACTGGATCTTATACTCATCTTCATCGAGCTTAAGTTTGGATATCTCCTTCCCGAACAGGGCCGTACGGATCTCCATACCGATCTGTACCGTAGAAACCCCCTGCATGAGCGCCCGCTCCCGGTCTACCCGAATCGTGATCTCCGGATTGTTCAGGTCCACATCCAGTTTAAATTCCTCCACCCCGGCGATGTTTTTCTTCTGCAGATAATTCTGAAGATTTACCGCGGTAGTGGTTAGCGATTCGAAGTTCTCACTACTAACCTCAATGTTTACAGGCGGCTGCGTGGGCGGACCGGCCTGCTCCTGCGCTACAGACAGCTGTGCACCGGGTATATCTTTGATTGTTTCACGCACCTGATCCAGGTATGGTTGGGTAGATACACCATGCCGTTCTTCAAAAGGAACAAAATTCACCTGGATACGACCAAGTTCCGGACGCGTACTGCGGTCGTTACTGCTTGGATCAGAGGCACCTACCGCCACATTGGCGATCATGGATTCCACCACCGGATTCTCTTTCCCATTATCAACTCCCAGTACTTTAGCCACGCGTTGTTCCAGCATACGCGTCACAGAATCTGTATATTTCACATCGGTACCGGCCGGCAGGCGAAGGTACACGTAGATATTATTGGGATCGCCCTGCGGGAAGAGCAG
Organism: Sphingobacteriales bacterium; assembly: GCA_947463665.1. Lineage (GTDB taxonomy): Bacteria > Bacteroidota > Bacteroidia > Chitinophagales > Chitinophagaceae > Pollutibacter. The sequence goes on along the minus strand of CANHUD010000081.1, from coordinate 2,978 downwards.
GACCGGCACATTGCGCGCACCGAAGAACATGAAAGAAAATACCAGAAGTCCGAATGTAGCGGTCAGCAGCCAGGCCGGTCTCCAGCCTTTAAGCGACCATTTCAGCAGCGTTTCATAGCGATTCATCAGGGCCGGCAGGGTCTTTCCCTGGAAGGTCCGGATCATGCCACTAATAACATATTTGTTTAGTACAGCCAGGAAGATGAAGAAGAACAGCAGGTTACCGATAAAACGGTAGGCGGGCAGATCCATCCCATAGCCAATGGCATCCATTCCTGCGGCAAAGATCAGCGTTACCCAGAAACCTGTTTTGCGGAAGATCCGGCTCTTGGGCTCTTCATCATGTTCTTCGTGTGTCATGAAATCCACTGCAAATACCGGATTCATCACATAGGCCACGATCAGCGAGGCCGTAAGGGTGAAGATCAGCATGGTGGGCAGATAGATCATGAACTTACCGATGATACCCGGCCAGAACAGGAGCGGTATGAATGGGGCAAGTGTGGTCAGCGTACCCGCCAGCACTGGTACGAACACCTCTCCGGCAGCAAAACGGGCGGCATCGGTAGAAGATATTTTTCCTTTCCCGGCCACAAAGATCCGATGCGTATTCTCGATCACTACAATGGCATCGTCCACCACAATACCCAGACCAAACAACAGCGCAAACAGGGCGATGAAGTTCAGCGAGATGTTTCCGCCTACGATGAACCCTGCAGAAGGCAGGAAGATAAAGGCAAGGAACATACTAAGCGGAACGGATAGTGCCACAAAGAATGCGTTGGTTACCCCCATGAAGAACATCAGTACCAAAAGCACCAGAATAAACCCTATAACAATGGAGTTAACCAGTTCAGTGAAGGAGGCATCGGCCTTGATGCTCAGATCGCCCGTTACACTTACGTTCAGGTTTTTTGGAAATTCTTTTGCTTTCAGTTCCTCCACCACTGCACGCACGTTTTTGGAAGCGTCAATGAGGTTCTCACCCGATCGTTTGATGATGGCAAGACTCACCACGTTTTGTCCGTTCATACGGGCAAAGCTTTCTTTCTCCTTTACGGTATCCCGGATCTCGGCAATATCGCGCAGGTAGATCGGTGCGCCACTAAAGTTTTTCACGATGACCTGGTTCAGGTCGTAGGCATTGGTGAACTGACCTTTCACGCGAAGGGTTCTTTTTTGTTCTCCCATTTCGAGCAGGCCACCGGAGATATCGGCATTCTCTCTGGCTACGGCAGCTTCGATATCGCCGAAAGTGACTTTCGCCACCTGCATCTTGTAATTGTCTACGTTGATCTGAATCTCCCGTTCAGGAGCCCCAACCACATCCACGCGGGTGATCTGCGACAGCTCTTCCACTTTATCCTGCAATCGGTCTGCAAATTCCTTCAATTTTACAGCATCGTAATCGCCGCTCACATTCACATACATGATGGGCAGTTCACTAAGGGCGATTTCCTGCACGGTGGGCTCCACCGTCAGATCAGCAGGGAGTTCCCCACGGGCCTTGTCTACCGCATCCTTCACCTTCTGCACGGCCACATCGGTGTTCACATCCGTGTTAAATTCCACTACTACTGCAGAGAAATCCTGCAGCGAATTACTGGTGATCTTGTTGATCTTCACTCCGGAGATACCCTTGAGTTTTTTCTCGATGGGGCGGGTCACCAGGTTCTCAATGTCTTTGGGTGAATTCCCCACGTAGATCGTTTGTACGAACACTGTTGGGATCACGATATCGGGGAATTGCTCTTTGGGCAGCGTCACAAAAAGGGAGGAGCCCCAGATCGTAACGAAGAGCACGATCAGGTAAACGGCTGTCTTATTCTTAATCGCCCAGTCGGTAGCGAAAAAGGTCTTGCCTTTACTGATCAGTTTAGTAATTTCATCTGTCATCTTTTCCATGCGTCAGCGTATTATTTTGAAGTGATCAGCTGTCCGTCGTACAAACCCTGAAATCCTTTGGTGATAAGTTTTTCGTCTTTCGACAAACCGGAACGGATCTCCACCGATTCATCGTACAGTTCACCCATGATCACCGGTTTTTTCCGGGCGATGCGTTTGCCGCCGGCCTCTTCCATCACAAACACAAATTTGCCTTTCTCATCACTTTGCAGGGTAGCCAGGGGGACTACCACCGCATTTTTGGATGCATGATCCAGTATACGTACAATGGCCACCTGGTTGGGTTTCACCGCAGGATCAGCAGGCAATTTGGCCTCCGCTGTAAAGCTGCGGGTGGTCTGGCCGATGGTTTCACTCACAAGGGAGATCACGGAACGATGGCTTTTTTTCAGATCTGGCAGATCGATCACTACCGGTGTTCCTTTGGCGATGCGCGCGAGGTAATTTTCGGGAACATCCACCACTGCTTTCAGGTTCGTTGGATTCACAATCGTGATGCCGGCCATTGGATTTCCGGTGAAGACCTCACCCACCCGGATAGTAACCGTTTCGGCTATACCAGATACCTGTGCATACACGTTGGTCATGGCCAGTTGCTCATTCAGCAGGGCCATTTGTTTTTCCAGATTGTCCACCGCATTTTTTGCATTGAGCACCTGTACTTCTGTACCGATGCCCTGGCTCCATACATTCTGCTGGCGTGTGTAAAGATCTTTTGCGAACGTGAGCTGGTTTTGCAACGTAGCGATCTGCTGCCGAACGATGGCATCGTCCAGTTTCAGCAGGAGCTGTCCGCTGCGCACACGATCGCCCTGCTTCACATAGATGGCCTTAACCTGGCCACCCATACCGCGGGGAGAAACGTAGTATATATTTTCTGTAGTGATTTTTCCCTGCAGGTCGATAAAGTGCTCAAAATCCTGAAGGGTGATGGGGGTAACCTCCACCAGCTTGGCTGCTTCAGCTGCTGCGGTGGTATCCAGTTTCAGGAGTTGCTCTTCCAGCGTGCTGATTTTCTCATCGATAGCAGCTCTTTCTTTTTTGAGCCCTTCCAGCTGAAGGTTGAGATCGGT
>CANHUD010000080.1 GCA_947463665.1 Sphingobacteriales bacterium | reverse complement strand
TATATCGGCAACCAGTGGCACATTCGAAATAAACTCATTCGCCTGCACGGCATACACGGCTTTACGTCCGTTCATACTTTGTTTCACGAAACTCACTTCCGGATCTTTAGTGTCTTTGTACACCAGTGTTTTCGAAGTTTCTCCTACATTACCCGCTGTATCCACCGGTGTGAATTCCACCGAAATACGGCCATCCGTAAGGTTCTTCAACAGCATGTTCGTAACCCGGATGGAACTATCGCTGAAATTCCCCTGCACCACTACTGAATCTTTCGCCACTTCATTCTTTGCCTTAATGGTATATTCCCCTTTCAGATCCGTTACCTTAATATCTACAATGAACTGATCGATATTGCTCTTGCCGTAGCCAGATAAATTTGTCTTCAGCTGTGTTGATCTGGGCGCCACCACATCTTTGCTGAAACTGGTCTTTCCTAATCCCAGCATCACATTGGAAGAATCCAGGATAAACACAGTTGCATAGAGCACCCCATCGTTGACCTTCGATAACTGCATATTCTTCACAACAATCGAATCAGCGGTCATTTTTCCTTCACGCACAGCCGATTCACCCCCCATATCCGAATAAACACGGATCCGGTATTTCTTATCCTTACAGGTTGTACAGGCTATGCTCAGCGATACGGAATCCACGGTCTGCTTATTTACGATCTTACCCAGGAAAGCAACTCTCGGCGTTACCATCTGCGAGCTATCGGCCTCTTCCACATCAAACCGCACGATCTCAGTGAAAGAGTAATACTTTTTGTTGCCCGCTCTGTCGTACAAGGTCATCGACTCTACACCCCAGATGCCCGGAGCAGAACCTTTGGGCAACAACGTGGATAAGCGATAGGTATAATACGCACCCGGATTACCGGTCATATCTTCAATGGGATAATACACATCCCTGCCAAACTGCTTGTTCAGATCACCCTGCATATTGTACGTAAACTGCTTACCCTGTGGATCGCGAAGGGTATAATAACCACCGCGGAAACCAGATTCTTTTCCGGCAAAAGCAGATGTATCTTTTACCTGCATCTGAAGCTCAAAAAGTGTTTCGCCATCAGGTGCAGACGGGTTGGTGGGCGTGGCAGATATCTTGATCGTATTCAACTCCAGAATGGGTGGTAGCACATCCGGGAATTGTGTTTTGATCTCAATACTATCATGGATATGCTTCGAATTGCTGCCATCCGGCTGCAACGTGAACAAAGTAGTATCCCGCATGAAATAAGCCGATTTCATATTCTGCGCAACGTCTTTCATAACCAGCATGGTTACAGTATAGAAACCGGATGGAAAATATTCCGGAATAGGATATCGGTACACTACACGTTTCAATGCCGGCGCTTGCGGATCCTTTACGAGGTAACGAGGATCGTTGCTCAGCACACCAAAATATATGGGTTCCCTACTGTTATCGACCGGATTGGCCGGCATGGCCATATTGAGCGATAAGTAATCAATATCATTGGTTTCCGTAACTGCAAAATTCGCCTGCAGGTACTGGTATTCCTTTCCGTTGGCTTCTTCACTCGGACCAAAATTGGTGAACTTTCCTCTGCCCAGTGAAAACTTTAGCGTGGTGTCCTTGTATTCCGGTCGGATCACATCTTCATCCGGACTGTGAATGAACACTTTGATACCAAATGTATTGTTGTTCTCATAGCGTTCATTTCCATTACGGTCTTTCAGCGCAATCTGGTTCACCGTATAATAACCGCTTTTGGCAAACTTCGTGATGGTTCGTTCGCCTCTCAGCACAAACCCTTTTCCATCTACGGGCCATAGGGCCAGATCAAAGAATGTACCTGCCGAACTGGTCAATCTTGTAAACGCTGAAACAGCACCATCCCGCGTAGAATCAATGGCATGCAGGCTCAGCTCCACAATCAGTTTCTTGTCTTCATTCGCCGCTCCTTCCACACGAACCTTTACGCCGGTTATCTTTCCGGGATAATTGTAATCCGGATACAGATTGTAAACGCGGAATGTAAGGTCCTGCCGGATCTGCGATACGTACCTCGTACCATGCATCACCCGGTCACGAATGAATTCATATTTCCGAATAGACCTCGATAATAACTTATCCGGATTGGTAACATAAAAGGATATTGTTTCCGCCATGTCCTCATCCGGATTCATAGCATGGGCATAGGCCGATACAAACTCGGTTGTTTTAGTGGTCGACCAACCCGATGCGACGGTCGGATCTGTGTACCATCCTCCCAGAATGATCCAGTCTTCCTTCAGCTGCTGATCAAACAGGCTCGACCAGAGAAAATGCGCTTTCTCGTGAAGCACCAGTCGCTGCACATCTGAATAAGCCCCAGAGGCGAAACCGCCATCCATGAACTCGATCAATCCCAGTCCCGTAAAGGCAATCGCACCGGCTTCCGGTTTGATCGGATCCACCTGCCCGGCCATTCGACGGGCCATGTATTTTAAACTTGCCTGCTTATGCAATCCTTCCGGTAATTCTTCAATCATCGACAGAATAGTCAGTTTCTCAGCAGCAGAAAAGTACATGAAATTGGATGCATCCACTTTCATGATATTCGCCAGTTCCTGACCTGGAGGCAAAAAGCGGAACCCATAATTACGCTGCGCGATGTTATCGATGGCATCGCTGTTCTGACCAAAATTTGTGTAATAACGTACCACCGCATGGAACAAACGTTTAGAAAAGAACTTTCCCTTAATCCCATCTATCTGCGCCACTATCGGGGTGGCATACGTAAAGGCTTTTCGAGATACTATGACATACTTCATGCCATTTCGCACCTCAGAACGGATGTCATCGGCAACCTCCAGATCGCTTATCTCCCATACAGCCTCGAGCGGTCTTGTATTGGTGCTTAGTATATCTCCGGATACACTGGTCTCCACTTTTTTCACCATCTGAAACAACCGATAGGCATCATCCCGCGTCCAGGGTGTAACCTTATCGGATAATAACAATCCATATCGGTTCAGAAGGATGGCACTGGAAAAATCATCGGGAATTTTAAGCGTATCGTTGAGAATGATGATCTCATTTCCTGTGTTGATATACGACTGCTGGGCATGCCCCACATAACTGCTGTCGTCTTTCCAATCATATTGGTAATTTACGGAATTCCCCGGTGTGATCAGAGTGAGGGTGGCTTCTACTAAAAGATTACTGGCATTCAGATCCACTACCTTGGCTGCGGGATAGTAATAACCGGTTGCATCGAGTTTTACGGCCCATTTACCGTTCGACAAACCCGTAAAAGTTGTTGTGGCAAGACTGTCTTTATCTCCAAATACCTTTACATATTTGAATTGCTCACTGCTCTTCTGAATGGTGATCGTACAGGAATCCCCCGGTCTTAGAGAACGGAGCTTGACGATCACAGAGTTTTGGGAAAATCCCGGAAAAAATCCTGCGAAAAAAACAAACAGGATCAAAATCAGCCTGATCATATCGTACTTTTTTATATCTAACTGCAAACAAAGCAGTCTAAGGTATACATTTAAAGACGAAATAACCATGGGTTTTAGTATGTCCTAAAAAAAATCGCGGCCATTTCTGGCCGCGCATTTCAGTGGGAATACGGTGGTGTTCTTCGGCTGTTAAAGTGGACCCGTATACTTATTTTTTCCGCTTCTTGCGGGGATGTTTTTTCAAGTCATTGATCTGATGCTGCAAATCATTGATAATCAGCTGCTGCTCCTGAATGGCTTTGGTGAGCACCGGAATCAGTTCGGTGGTTTTCAGGCCCAGCAGATCATCCTGAAAGCGAGTGACCAGATTGGATTCTTTGAGCTTGGAATCTTCCAGTGCGGCCTTGACTTCCTGGGCAACAAATCCCAGTGATTTTTCTTCAGCAGGTGCATTGTTGTATACAAACTCAACCGGACGTAGCCGGGTTACCAGGGAAAGTCCTTCCGGCAGATCCTGGATGTCGTGCTTGGCCCGCTTATCGGATACGTTGGTCCAGGCAGAAGCATACATTCGGTAGGAGGTATGATCCGCATTTCCCAGGGTTACTTCGTTGCTGGCAGTGGCGGAGCTGGCGATGGCTTCTCTACCGATCAGAATGTTGTTCGTACCACTGGTTAGGTTGTAGGCAACACTGTTTCCAATCAACACATTGTTATTTCCACTGGTTAAATTAGAGCCGGCATTCTGACCTAACGCTGTATTTCTGCTGGAAGTAGAACTTAGATTTGTCAGTGCATCTATACCAACTGCCATGTTATACTCCCCAGTTGTCAAAGTACTCAGAGCATTTGTACCAATTGCTACATTATAACCGGTTGTAACGTTAAAAAGTGATCGACTTCCGATCGCAATATTATCGTTCCCGGATACCGACAATTTTATAGCCTCAAATCCTACAGCAATATTATTTGAGCCACTAACATTTGTTAACAGGGATAATGTCCCTATTGCAGTATTACGAACACCTGTTGTATTAGCAGTCATTGAACTTAATCCAACCGCTACATTCTCCCATCCTTCGGTAAGGTTTTTCAAAGAGTTGTTACCGACACCGGTATTTCTAACTCCAGAAGTAAGATTAGGTACACTTTCCCCTAAAAAAAGATTAGTCCCAAAAGTACCAGTGGTAAAACGGGCATCCGTCAAATCATCCAGCGAAGCCACCACAGACAACCTCGTCCATGCACTGCTGTTGTAAAAATAAAATCCGGCCCCATTCGAACCCGCATCCGTCTGATATACCAGCAAGCCTGTTGCCGGTGTCGTGATCGCCGTGCGCTGGGCTTCGGTCATACGGGGTATCAATACCCCTTTATTGGTACTGGTAACATCCAGTTTGGCCGAACCATCTGCCGATGCGGCACCAATAGCTACCTGTGCCTGGCTTTGTCCAATGAACAGACAAAAAAGAATCAGAATGTAAATTTTTTGCATACGCTTGTTTGAAAACTGAAATTATTGTTTGCCTGCCGGGCTACCATAGGGCTTACGCCTCATTTTAAACCTCATAAACCGAAATTTTTGCTTTTTTTGAACCGTTTTAATCATCTTGCACACAGCGTATAATGAAAATTAACCTCCTGATAGCGCTCCTGCTGGTTCTCCTGACACCAGGTCTGGCCCAGCATCCTCTTACTCCTGCAGATCCGGTAAATACACCTGAACAGGCAAAGGCGGTGATGGACTATTGGACAAACCTCGGCGGTAAAAAAGAAAGATATGATGCCCTGCCTGCCGCCGACTGGCAGATACTTTTCGAAAAGGCGGTACAGCATGCTACCGGACAAACCAAAACAGATGCAGAAGTAACGCTCGCTGTACTTTATCATGCCCAGACCAATTTCACCAGAGCAAGGCCGCTATTGGAAAAACTTCATACCCAAAAAGAAAAACTCAGCAACGAACAACTGAGCGCGGTTCTCATCCGCCTCGAAGAAGAATACAGGTCTGCCGGCATGATGGACCACGCTGTTCGCATCAGAAACGAACGTATTGAAAAAGGATTCATCAAAACATTCTGGGAACTGTACAAAGACTGCGGCCTCTACCAGGAAGCTATCCTCGATTTCAAACAATTCGAACCGATGCCCTCCAAACCGGGAGCCCCACAAATCAAATACTTCCTGAACCTTTCCAATCTTTTTTTCGAAAACCAACAAACAGATTCTGCCCTGTTTATCCTGAACCAGGCACTCGTTGTAGCTAAAAAACTTCAACCTGGTCCTCCTCCTGAACAATTCGACACCCTGTCGCTCCGCTATTTCACGGGAAACATTCAGGGAAACATCGCCCGCTGTCTGATGAGACAACAAAAATTCAGAGAAGCCATCCCTAAACTTCAGTACGATATCGACGGCAGCAAAGGTTCACCGGATAACATCCACTTAAAATCCATCCTGCAGGCTACCTGCTACATGGAAATAGGCGATAACAACAAAGCGGGTACTATCCTTACTAAAGTTATCGGCAATCTGAACGGACGATCAGACCACATCAGCTTCAAACTGATCTACCCGCTGCTTAGCCGATACTATGAAATCCAACAGCTGTCAGATTCCGCACTGAAATATGCCCGCCTCGATAAACTCCTAACGGATAGCCTCAACGGTACACTGATTCAAAACCAGTCGCTCCTGCTACTCTCTAAAATGGAGATAGAAAAAAGACGGAACGAGCTGGTTAAAACCACATCCGAACTCAACCAGAGCAAACGCATCGCTGCCCTGCGCAACCTTCTGCTGCTGATCCTCGCACTGGTGATCGCCCTGCTACTTACCATTCTGTATTTAAAAGATCGTCACAACAAAGCAGTGCGAAGAAGCCAGCTGGATATCGCCCGGCAAAATCTTCAGCTGGAAGAAAAAAATCTTAAGATTGAACGTCAGAACCAATACCAGAACATGCTCCTGCGTGAACTGCACCACCGGGTGAAAAACAATCTGCAGGTACTATCTTCTATGGTTAGCATGCAAAAAAGAAGAACAAGAGATGACCACACGGTTGATATCCTCTCTGTTCTGCAAAGCCGTATCATGGCCATGTCTTTCGTTCACGAAAGCCTGCACCTGCATGAACAACAGCTCAGTAGTCCTGCAGGCCACTTCATCTGTACCTTCGTCCGGCACATCCAGACACTGAACAGTGGATCAAGATCAGCCGATGTTTCCTGCGAAACAGATGAACATATCCTGCTGCCAGCTGATAAGGTCATCTGCCTTAGCCTGATCATAAACGAAGCAATAACCAACTCCTTTAAATACGCTCAAACGAGTGCACTATCCATATCCCTGAAGCTTTACTCGATTCAGGAACGTATTCACCTGGATATTCGCGACAATGGCGCTGCTGAGCCAACCCAGGATTTTATGGATAAAGGAATGGGTATGAAGATCATCGTAGCCATGTGCGGAAAACTGCAGGCCACCCATACTGTTACCTATGAAAATGGACTATCCCACCATATTGAATTCAACAGCTGAGCATGGAAGAAAAAAGAATACTGGTTATAGAGGATGAAGTAATCGTTGCGTACGACCTGAAAGAATTTCTCGAAGGTCAGGGCTATTCCGTACAACTGGCGCACGATGTACCCACGGCCATCGATGCCATAAAATCCTTTCAGCCTCACCTTTGCATCTGCGATGTACAGCTGGGTCCCGGTCCCAACGGAATCGATTTCATGAAAAATGCCCGATCTATAAACCCGGATCTCGAAGTAATTTATGCCACTGCTTTCAGCCATTCCATGCTGGTGGATGCAGCACGGGAAACAGGTGCCCTTAACTACATCGTAAAGCCCTGGAACGATGACCAGATAAGGGTTTCCATCAACCTAGCGTTCGACTTCATCAATCGAAAACAGGAAAACAAAGAACTCAGCCAGCTTAGCTCCGCTGAATACCGCATTGTAGAACTAATCGCCCAACAAAAAAGCAGCAAAGAAATCGCAGAATTGCTTTTCCTCTCCGAAAAAACCATCCGCAATCACCGGCATAATATCGCCCGTAAACTGGGACTGGACGGACAGAAAAACAGTTTATTAAAATGGGCGATGACCAATATCAGGTAATCATTTCCTTAATAGCTCACGTAGCTTGCGTGTATAAGCCTTCGCATACTCCATCATCCCAATGTCATTGGGATGAATTCCATCTACGGTTGATTCAATTCCCAATCCTATATCCTTTCTGGATAGATATCCGATCTGTTTAGCACCGCTCTTGCGCAGATCACGGTAAAAAGATTGTAATACAGCATTCGCCGCCTGGTATGTTTTCATTTTCCAGGCATTCGTTCCTTCATCCCCATACCCGGCATGCTCCGTAAACAAAATCGGTGTTTGCGGATGCTTCGCCCGCAGATACCGATACGCAGAGTCTAGCCGCCTCCGTAAGATACCCTCTTTAATGTACGCATCTCCAGACATATTTGGCAGACAATCCAGCACAAAAACAGACGCATCGATCTCCCCCACATATCCATATACCTCAGGCTCCAGGCGGCCGTTACCCGAAAAAGCCAGATTCACCAGCGGCATACCCATCAGGCGGGATAGAATGTTCGTCCACCCTAAACCCGGACGGCTGGCACAGGCACCATGTGCGATCGAAGTACCATACACCACTACCGGTTTATCCGCTTCCGCTGGCAGCGGGGTAAACGACGCTCTGCCCGGATAACTCATTTCGAGCCAGTTCACGTGATTGTACAATGGAAGATACAGCACAAACTCCCGCTCTACCGTAGTGCCCAGCGCACCAAAACTAAACCGAATGGTATCCCCAAAACGATATCGACCCGCTGCCCAGTCCCATGTACCATTCGCCTGTTTCACATACAGATCTACCCCCGATACACCCGTAGCTGGCATATGCGGCATCTGCACCGGACCCTGAACCGTGTAATTCACCAACAGTTCAGCAGCATTGGTACGAAACCTCAGGTAAAGCCCCGCCGCATGACGCGATAAATTCCAGACTTCTTTCCGAACCCTGCTCTCCGCCGATGCTGGCAGCCGGTCATAAGTCGATGCCAGCCCAGTACTCCAACCCCTTCCCTGCACATCGGCCGGTCCGGGAATCCAGGTCCGAAAACCCGACTGTCCCCATACAGATAAGCAAAAAGCAAAACAAATGATACTGATCGATAATCGTTTCATACCCAAAAAATCATTTGTACCGACAGGCAGATGGATCGGATTTGACGTAATACGATTTATAATTTTTCGCTTTGGGATCCATACATCCTTCCAGATTCAGCAGCTCGACCTTCCGGAACTCAACGGGATGGCTTTCGCTCTGAAGAGAGATGGTTCCCTTGGAAAGCAATTGTCCGGATGAACCCCAGCGAACCTCCTGCCCATCTACATTGCCGCCGCCTACCTGCGGTTTCTCATACCGCAGTACTTCTTCGCCATTGACGTAATGCACGATCAGCGAATCTCCCAGTACCAGTACTTCAGCCGTTACCCACTGGTCGCCGTGAAACGTCTTTGATTTTGAATTGATGCAATGCGCTGTTACCAGTTTTCCATCCATCACAATATTAGTTCCCGGTGTACACAGATTGCAGGTGGTACGCGGATCCTTACCATTACCCCCCAGCAGCTG
>CANHUD010000079.1 GCA_947463665.1 Sphingobacteriales bacterium | reverse complement strand
TTTTGAGAACGTGAAATTCAACTCTGCCATTGACATGGAGATGGGCCCTGATGGTCGCATCTATATTCTGGAATATGGAAGTGGCTGGTTCACGAAGAATTCAGATGCCTCACTCTCGCGCATCGATTTCAATGGCGGCAACCGCCCTCCCAAAGCCGTGGTGAAAGTGGAGAAATCTTCCGGAGCCGTTCCCTTTACGGTTAAGGTATCGGCTGAAGGCACTGTGGATCCCGAGAACGATGCGATCACGTATGTATGGCATTACGGCAAAATGGTGAAAGAGACGAAGACCGCTACTACCAGCATCACCCTTACTACTCCCGGCGATTATGAGTTGTATGTGGAGGCGCGGGATGCCAAAGGAGCAAAGGGAAGAAGCACGCCCGTAACGGTGTATGCCGGTAATGAGGCGCCGAAGGTGAAGATCGTGCTGCCGGAAGGTACACGGAATTATACAGTTGGACAGCCCATTGCCTACAAAGTGGAAGTGTCGGACAAAGAGGACGGAACGAAGATCGATCCCGTCAATCTGTATGTGAAAGTGGATTATGTGAGCGGGCCAGATAAGGCGCAGGTGGTGGGTCACCAGGTGATGAGCGGTATTATGGAAGGACGATCACTGGTGGAAGCCGGAGATTGCAAGACCTGTCATAAAACGAAGGAGAAATCGATCGGCCCTTCTTATGTATCCGTAGCGGAACGCTATGCCAAGGATAAGAAGGCGATGGAAAAACTCAGTAACAAGATCATCAAAGGCGGTGGCGGTGTTTGGGGTGAGGTGGCAATGCCTGCGCATCCGGACATAAAACCTGCCGACGCTCAGAAGATCGTGAGCTGGGTTCTTTCACTGGCTAAGCCGATGGTAAAATCATTACCCGTTTCGGGTAGTATAACCCCTTCGGATAAGGATGTAGCTGGTGGCAAGACCATCCAGATCACGGCTACTTATACCGATAAAGGCGGTGTCAAGCGCAAGCCGCTGAGCGGAGTGGATGTGTTGTACATTGAGCCATTGAAGAAGTGAAAAAACTAAGAAATAGTATTGAACGGCTCCCATTTTGGGGGCCGTTCTTTTTTTATGTTGTTACCGGTTTTTTCACCAGGTTGATGATCATGGTGATGCTGAGGATAAGGAGGCCGCCGAATTCCCGGCTTTCTTCGATCCAGGGTTTTTCGGCTTTCATGGAGGTGACCAGGCTTTCGGCATTGTGTTGGGTGATCCAGGCGATCACACCATTTTTATCGAACAGGAGATATACTGCATAGACAAGATAGAAGAAGAGTGCGAAGGAATATCCGCGTGGCTGGTAATATCCACGAAAGCGGTGAATGCAGAGATAGGCTGCGTATGCATAGATGGCCATCCAGAGATAAGGATCAGGGTCATTGTATTGCAGGGTCCCGAACACAATGAAGAGGACCGTCATGATGATGTTGAATGTTTTCATGAAGGAAAATTACATCATTCCGGTGTTGCTGCAAGCGTCAATGGGGGTGATCGGCACAACCCTTTACCGGGCAGGAATCTGCGTATTTTTTAGTTGCTCTGTAATTCATCCAGTGGCTGCTAACGATGAGTAAAACAGCAGGAATCAGAAAAGCCAGCAGATGGCGGTGGTAGTATTGTTTCAGCGTGAGCAGAACTATTCCCAGCGCAAACAGGATCAGCGGCAACAGGCGATGGTGATGCCGGTATCCGTTCCGGAGGGAATACACGCCAATAGCAAAGGCGAGGAGGATCATACCGTATTCAAAAGCTGTATTGCCGATGATGTTGATGCCAAACAACGGCAGGCTGCTTAGTATCAGGGGCAGCACCGCACAATGGATCGCACAGGCAACAGAAGCCGCGATCCCCACCGCATCGTAATTGATTTTGATCATATCCTCTGAGCAAAGATAGTTAAAATGCAACGGAGTTGCAATTAACTCATTTGCTGTTTGAGCAGACAGCGTACCTTTGCAGGGATGAGAAAGAAATTAGTTCTCTATGTTGGATTTTTTGCGGTGCTGGTAGCGGTATATCTGATCGTGCTGAATGCGTTTACAGATATGGGCAGGCCAAAGCTTCCGCTTTTGAACACGGTGATGCCTTTTTCCTTTGTGCGTCATGACGGGCGTCCGGTAACGGAGAAAGATGTAGCCGGCAAGGTGTATATAGCCGAGTATTTTTTCACCACCTGTAAGGGGATTTGCCCGAAAATGAACCGGAATATGGTAAAGATTTATGAGGAGTTGAAGAGCGAGCCAGATTTCCTGATTTTATCGCATACTGTGGATCCCGATACGGATTCCATTCCCACCTTAAAGCGCTATGCGGATTCACTGGGTGCGGATGTACGAAACTGGTGGTTTATGACCGGCACGAAGGAATCGTTGTATAAGGCTGCCCGCGAGAGTTACCTGCTGGATGATCCGAAGAACAGCAGCAAGAATATAACAGAGCAGTTCCTGCATACGCAGTTTTTTGCGCTTGTGGATCGCAACGGACAGGTGCGAGGGATTTACGATGGCCTGAAGAAAGATGAACTGGAACAGTTACTGGCAGATACACGAATCGTACTAAACCAATGAGTGAGGCCCTGCACATATTAAAGCGTCACCAGCTGAGCAATACGGATTCCCGCAGGACCGTACTGGAGGTTTTTTTACAATCAGAATCGGCGCTGGCGCATCAGGATATCGAGCGGGAAACCGGCGAACGGTTTGATAGGGTGACGATTTATCGGACCTTACAGACGTTCATCGACAAAGGTATTGTGCATACCATCCCTACGGCCGACAATGGTACAAAGTATGCGTTGTGCCGGGAGAATTGTTCGGAGGGGCATCACCACGACAATCACGTTCATTTCATCTGTGATGTCTGTGGAAAGACCTCCTGTCTGGATGATGTGGCCATTCCATCGGTCCGTTTGCCAGAGGGATTTTCTGTCACGAAGATCGACATGGTTGTGAACGGCATCTGTGTTGAGTGCCGTTGATCTTTATCAGCCTATTGCATCCAGTTCCTTTTTCACGAACAGCATCAGTTCATGAATCGCTTCCGGGGAGAAGTCGAAGGGAAGTCCTGCTGCAGCATACAGTTCCGGTAAAGTTTTAGTGCCACCCAGGCTTAACGCCTGGATATAGTGCTGAATCGCCTGTTTCGGATCTTCTTTGTATTGTTTCCACATACCGATGGCACCCAGTTGAGCGATACCGTATTCGATATAATAGAAAGGTACTTCGAACAGGTGCAGTTGTCGTTGCCAGGAGATCTCTCTAAATGCTTCGAGACCGGAGAAATCGATAACGGAAGAGGTGAATTCGCCGAGGATGCTGGTCCAGGCAGCGGTTCTTTCTTCGATGGTATGTTGCGGATGTTCGTAGATCCAGTGTTGGAATTTATCGATGGTAGCGATCCAGGGGAAGATGGTGATCGTCCGTTCCAGCTGGTGGCGTTTGGCTCTTTTCAGGTCTTCTTCATTATCGAAGAACGACTGCCAGTGGTCCATGGTAAAGAGTTCCATGGCCATGCTGGCCACTTCTGCCATTTCCGTGGGGTATTCCTTGAATCCGTTGAGTTTGAGCGGATGGGCCAGAAAGGAATGAACAGCATGGCCGCTTTCATGGACCATAGTGGTAACATCGCTCATTTGTCCGGCCGCATTCATGAAGATGAATGGCGCACCGCTTTCTGCGAGCGGCATGTTATACCCACCGGGGGCTTTCCCTTTACGGCTGTCGAGATCGAGATGACCCAGTTCATCCATTTTCCGTAGGCAGTTGCCAAAGAACGGATCCAGCTGGTCGAGGCACTCGACGGATTTTTTCAGCAGATCCCTTCCGTCTGTAAAAGGATGAAGCGGTTTCATGCCCGGGGCTTCCGCTTCGGTATCCCAGGGGCGCATGGTATCCAGCCCCAGTTTCCGGCGTTGTGCGTCGAAGATCTCGTTTACGAGTGGCATTACATGGAGGCGAACGGCTTCGTGAAACTGGTAACAGTGTTCCGGTTTGTAATCGAACCGGCCCATCTCCGTGAATTTATAGTCGCGGTAGTTAGTATAACCTGTTTGGGTAGCTACCTTATGCCGGAGGGCAATGAGTTTGGAGAAGAGATCGTGCAGAGCCTCTTTATCCTGACTTCTGCGTTCGTTGATCTTCCGGTAAACTTCTTCTCTTTTTTCGCGGTTGGGATCTTCCAGGTATTTGGCGGCCTGCTGGAGGGTGAATTCCTGTTCATCGATGGTTACCATCATGGCACCGGCGATCTGGCCATATTGTTGCTGGAGGACGTTGATCTCAGCCTGCACGGGGATGTTTTCTTCCCGGAACAGGTCGATATTTTTCCGGATGTTCCGGAGGTAGGTGAAATACGTATCGTGATCCAGTTGGGAAGCGAAGGGGGAGTTTACGGTTTTTCTGTTGAGCAGATCACCGTAGGGCTGGACTTTGGGAAGGATCTCGAGGTAGAAGTAGTTGAAGGCTTCTTCGAATTCCTTGCTGGTGGTATCGCAGGTCATGCGAACCTGTCGCCAGCAGGCATCTTCATTGATCACGGCTTCCAGTTCGTTGACATCGGCCAGCCATTTTTCGAAGGCTTCGCGCGTTTCAATGGGGCGGTCCAGCAGTTCTTTGAACCACGGTTCCAGGCTATCCCAGTTGGTAATCGTGAAATCGTTTGGAATGAAATCTCTGGTAACCTTTTTGATGTCAGCGGTGTAGTTCATCTCTCCTCCTCCTCTTTATTTTGGTTATGCTTCGTCGGTAGATTTTTTCGCTTTGGCTTTTTTCGGCTTGGGAGCTTCTTCCACTACTGGTTCTTCAGCAGGTGTTTCTTCTTCTTCTTCTTCCATTTCGGAGAGTACGATGGCTACGTTGCTGGCTTTAAGGAGGGAGAACCAGCGCACCATTTTTTTCATATCACTTTGGTAAACCCGTTCGAAATCCAGTTCCGGGAATACCTGTTCGAAATACGTTTTGACGGCTTTGGCGTCTTTTTCCGCCGGGAGGGCTACTGAGCTGGCTTCCATGGCATTGAACACATGGGCCAGGTTCACATTATCGCCGGTGGTGTACACTTCGATGCTTTCGAGGTAGGAGAGGTTGTGTACCCGGGACGACACGAAGCGGGAGGCTTTGTCTTCCAGTCCGCGAACGATGGCGCCATCTGTCTTGCTGCTCATGATCTCAAACAAACCCGGTAAACCTGTTACTGATACGATCTTACTGTATTCCATATTACACGTTAAATAAAGAGGTGCAAGATAAGCCTTATTTCTTTCCTATTTCCAGGGTCCCTACCTTGGAGGTCGGACCAGCAATTTACGCAGGGCGAGGGCATCTCCTTCGAAAACGTTGAAGTCGACACTGCCCCGGATACCGTTTACGCGGCCGCGTTCTGAATGTTGCCAGAAAGTCCAGTTTCGCCCTATTCGGGGGCTGTTGAGCCGGAAATAGTGGGCCACCCAGAGAGGATAGTTATTAAATTCCGGGCCAAGTACATGATCGTAGAATTTAGCGTTGCTGTAGATGATGGGTTTGATTTTGTAGTGTTTTTCCACGGTCTCTAAAAATTCGCGGACGCGGCTTTTGAGTCTTTCTTTGCTTACGAAGCCGATGGTTTCCACATCGAGCACCGGTGGGAGATCACCAGGCCGGAGTTTTACCTGTGAGATGAAATGCCTGGCCTGTTCTTTACCTGAGATCGAGGGTGTGAAGAAATGATAGGCCCCTCTGGTCATACCGGCTTTTTGGGCACCTCTCCAGTTCCGCTCGAATTTCCGGTCGGTATGCGATACCCCTTCTGTGGCTTTGATGATGACGAAATCCAGCGAGATGCCATCGTCCCGCATAGCTCCTACCAGTGGCCAGTTGATGCTGCCCTGGTGGTTGGACACATCGATGCCATGAACAGCGAAGCCCGGAGGGATGTGGATGCCAAAATTTTTGTAACGGATGATGGCAGGTCTTTCTATGTAGCTGCCTCTGCCATGCCACCAGCGGATCAGCAATAGAGCGCCTGTACCCAGCAGAAACAGGAAGCCGATGGCCAGCAGCAGGGGTTGGAGATTGGATCTTTTTTTACGGGATCTTCTATGGTTAGGCATTCGTTAAACAGGAGATTGGTTGCAAATTAGCCGATTTGTGGAATCATTGGTTAATTTTAACAGGTTTGCGGAAGGTAAGATCTGCAAGGGTGAACGAGTATGATGCGCGATACGCTTAATTTATTGTCCAAACTCACGCCACTCCGCATCTGGAACGGGTTAAAAGTGCTGAGTAGTTTCTACATCAGCCGGCTTCTGGGCAGGCCGGTGCAGTGGGGATATCCTGTTTCGGTTTCTTTTGAGCCTACTACCTCCTGCAACCTGCGGTGTCCGGAATGTCCGAGTGGCTTACGTGCGTTTACGCGGCCCACGGGCATGCTGGAAAATTCTTTTTTCCGGAAGACGATCGATGAGATGCACCGGGAGTTGCTGTATCTGATCTTTTATTTTCAGGGGGAACCCTATCTGAATCCGGCGTTTCTGGAGATGGTCCGTTATGCGGCTTCGAAGAAGATGTACACGGCCACGTCCACGAATGCGCACTATCTTACGGAGGAGAATGCGCGGAAGACCGTGGAGTCGGGTTTGGACCGGCTGATCATATCGATCGATGGCACCACCCAGGAGGTGTACCAGCAGTACCGGAAAGGCGGAAAGCTCGATAAAGTGCTGGAAGGTGCGCGAAACATCGTGAAAGCAAGGTCTGCGTTGGGCAGTAAGAAACCGTTCATCATTTTTCAGTTTCTGGTGGTTCGTCCCAATGAGCACCAGATCGATGAGGTGCGTCGGCTGGCGAAGGAGATCGGAGTGGATACCGTCTGGTTCAAGACTGCGCAGGTGTATGATTATGCGACCGATCCGAATGGGCTGATCCCGACGATCGACCGGTATAGCCGGTATAAAAAAGACCGTGACGGGCAGACGGTGCCGAAGAATAAGCTGGCCAATCGCTGCTGGCGGTTGTGGCATGCGAATGTGATTACCTGGGATGGGCTGGTGGTTCCCTGTTGTTTCGACAAGGATGCGCAGCACACGCTGGGAGATCTGCGAATGGCCTCGTTCCGGGAGGTCTGGAACAGTACGGAATACAGGAAGTTCAGAGCCACCCTGATGACCGGGCGGAAGAATATTGATATTTGTTCCAACTGCAGTGAGGGGGTGAACGTCTGGAGTTAACAGAAAAAAACCAAGTCAACATGACCCGATTTAACAACCGACTTCGACAGGTGGTAATGTTATTCATTATTGCACTGCTGGCGTTTCTGATCATCAAGGAACTGTACATTTTTGTTCCCGGTTTTTTGGGAGCTGTCACCATGTATATCCTTACGCGCAATCGCTTCATGGAGCTGACGGCTGTCCGGAAGAAATCACCCCGGATGGTAGCTGCCTTCTTCATGCTGGCAGCATTGCTGCTGATCAGTCTGCCCGCTTTTTTCACTATCAAGGTGATGATGCCCAAGATCCGCGAAGTGTTCAGTCATTCCGAAGAGCTGCTGCACGGGCTGAACACCCTTTCCAAAAAGGTGGCGGAGTACACCGGAACGGAATTGTTGTCTGAGGAGAACATCGCCCGGGCGCAGGCATTTGCCGGCAATTTCATCCCCACCTTCCTAAACAGTTCGGTTACTATACTGGGCAATCTGGCGATGATGTTTTTCTTTGTCTATTTCATGTATGTGAACGGGCAGGAGATGGAGCGGACGATCCGCCGGATCATTCCGTTGCGTGAAGACAGTGTGGAGCAGCTGGCAACGGAAACGACCAATATGGTGCGGGCCAATGCCATCGGGATTCCGCTGATTTCGCTGATCCAGGGGATCACCGCGATGATCGGTTACTGGATTTTCGGATTGTCGGACTTTGGCTTATGGGGTTTTCTGACCGGTGTATTTGCGTTTTTTCCTGTTGTGGGAACGATGATCATCTGGGTGCCGCTCACCGTTTACCTATACGGGCAGGGCTTGCAGTGGCAGGGGACCGGACTGTTATTGTACAGTTTGTTTGTAACCGGCAATGTGGATTATCTCGCGCGGGTCACCCTGATGCGGCGCATCGGGGATGTGCATCCGCTGGTAACGATACTGGGCGTGATCGTGGGTTTAGGTTTGTTTGGATTCATGGGATTCATTTTCGGACCGCTGTTGTTATCCTACCTGATCCTGCTGGTGCGCATCTATTCACACGAGTTCGTGGAGCTGAATCATAATGGGCATCCTCAGCCCTCTGCAGAAGATCAGCAGGGTTCCGGACAAAGAATTTAAGTACATTCGGGTAATCAAACGTGTGTATCCAATGAGGAGAAAGATGATCCTGTTTCTGACGGGCCTGCTGGCCCTAACGTGTGGCGTTGCCCAGGGGCCGAAGGCCAGTGGGGAGGGGGTGATCAGAGAAGAGTTCCGTGCTGCCTGGGTGGCAACGGTGGATAACATCGACTGGCCATCGAAGAAAGGGTTATCGGCCGATGAGCAGAAAGCGGAATTCATCCGGCTGGCGGATATGCATAAACGCAATGGAATGAATGCGCTGATCGTACAGATCCGGCCGGCTACCGATGCGTTTTATCCCTCGCCTTATGAGCCCTGGAGCGAATGGCTTACAGGCGTTCAGGGGAAGCCTCCATTTCCGTATTACGATCCGCTGGCGTTTATGATTGAGGAAACGCATAAGCGCGGTATGGAGTTTCATGCCTGGTGCAATCCCTACCGAGCGGTGTTTTCGATTGGAAAATCTTCGGTATCTCCCTCGCATATTACCCGCAGGCGTCCCGACTGGTTTCTGGATTATGGCGGGAAGCGGTATTTCGATCCCGGGAATAAGGAAGTGCAGGCTTTTCTGACCGATGTTATCCGGGATGTGGTGAGCCGGTATAAGGTGGATGCTATTCATTTCGATGATTATTTCTATCCGTATCGCGTTCCCGGAAAAGAGTTTCCGGATGAGGCCAGTTTCCAGAAGTACGGCGGTGGCCTGTTGAAAGACGACTGGCGCCGGAGCAATGTGGATTCCATCATCCTGAAATTGTCCAACGTGATCCGGTCGGTCAATCCGAAGGTTCGGTTTGGCATCTCTCCTTTTGGCGTATGGCGCAATGCGGATAAGGATCCCAGAGGCAGCAACAC
>CANHUD010000078.1 GCA_947463665.1 Sphingobacteriales bacterium | reverse complement strand
TGTACCTGCCGACTTAACAATATAACCGATTCACCTTCTCAGAAAAATAGTCTGATACATACGGATGACAGGTAAACAGGATGACCTGCCGTCCTCCAGCAAATTCTTCCAGCAGGCGGGTCATGGCCCGGATCCTTTCCGGATCACTGTTTACGAGAATATCATCCAGCACCAGGGGCAATGGCTCGCTTTTCTTTTCGTATTCCTCTATGAGTGCCAGTCTGAGACATATCAGTAATTGTTCTTTCGTTCCCCTACTTAACTGCTCGATAGATTTTACTCTTTCCATTGGATCTATAACCCAGACCGATTGGTCTTCCATCGACAGCTGCATACGGCTATATCTTCCATTGGTTACCAACCGGAAAAACTCTCCTGCCTTTTGGATCACAGAGGGTTGCTGTTCTTTTTCATATTGCTGCTTCACCTGGTTAAAAGCATCCATTGCCAGTTTACCGGAAAGCCAATTCATCCATGCCTGCTTCAATTTCTGTTTTTCTGTTTCCAGCCTTGTACCCAATGAACTTAGATTTGCCATGTCAACCAATGATTCCTGTTCATTTTTGCTTTTTCCCAGCTGCTCGTACTGTTCATTCAACAGCTTTTCTAAATCTCTGACAGTACTCTCCAATTGGTTTATATCCGACTGAATAGCAGGTAATTCCGCTGATCGTATTTCATCAAAAAAAGCATCTACTCTTCCCTGCCCTACCATCAATTCCAGTGTATTCCATTTGTCGGACCAAATAGTACGGAGTCTTCGTGCCCTAGCTTCTAATTCATACTTGTGTTCAAATTCTGCTTCTGTATTTGTCTGACATATTTCTAACAGATTTTTTATTTCTGTCTGAATTTGCTCCAATTCATCCAACAGCTGATCGGCCTCTGCTTCTTTTACCAGCAGCTTTTCCTTCAGAAGCTCCTCCCTTCGATGTGTTTCCTGCTCTCTATCCAATACTTCCGAAATAGAATGAACATGAATTCTTACCTGTTCATCGTCCTTAAAATTCGGAATAATAGATTGCAACTTTTCCCGGTACGATTGAAGGAAGTGTAATCTGACCGTCTGGTTATTTTCCTGCAGGGAATTGTACCGTTTGAGTTCAGCACGAAGTGGTTCGAAATTGCTCAAAATAAGCTGAACAGTCTGTATGGCAAGGTTTTCAGACAACAAAAGATCTTCACGAAGGAATGTGCGGTAGCGATTCTCCAGTTCCTGTTTCTGTACGAGTAACGCATCAAGTTGTATCCGTAAAAGATCAGGCACAGGCCGTTCGAAATACCTTCGGAAAATAAACAGGATCAACGACAGTACAAACAAGGCAGCTGAAAAAGGCCACGCATAATAAAGTAGAGGAATGGCCATTATTATACAGGAGATGGCAATGAGTTGGATGGGTTGGAATCTGCTCCACCACGAAGGAGATGGTCGATCCTGCATACGGGTTTCACATCGGAGAATATTTTGTGTAAGTTCCTGTGATTCGTTTTGAAAAACAGCGATTCTTTGTTTTTTATCTTCTATACCCGTTATTGTTTCCAGAATTTCTAAGGACCAGGGCGTACCCAAGTCTATTAATGACTGTTTTATTTTATCGTTTCCCTGCTCAATTTGCCGGCTCGTATTTCTGTAAATGGATAATTCTGATTCAAATAGGGAAAGATTATCCCGTAGTTCATTAATCAAAAACTTTTTGGAGAGAATAGATGCATCTGGCATTATGACTTTAAGCTGCTCCTGTAGCTGGTCAATTCCATCGTTTGCTGCATTCTGATAAACAATTCGGATAGTATCTTTTACAATTGCTCTACGGTTGACGAGTCTGTCAAACATTTCTTTGCTGTTCTCCGGACAGTCTATTTTGATTGGCAGCGATTCTAGTTGCCGATTCAGTTGCAGGATCTCTTCTCCAATAGGATAGCCTTTTTCACATCTTTCCAGCCACCATTTTTTCTTTTTCAATTCCTGCATTCGGCTGTTGATATCCAGGAGTGACGATTTCAGCTTTTCAATATCAATACTAAGCTGTTCATAACGGGGAAGATGCATGCGGGCGTTCTGCAACTCCCCTTTTCGTTCATCGACCTGCTTCAGAAGGACTGGCAGTAGTTGTGTTTTACCATTGGTTTTGTAGATGGAGACGATAGTATCCTGTAAAGCCTGCGTAACCTCTTTCACGGAAACGCTACCCAGTCCGATCCCTATACTTAGGATTTTATCAGCGATTCCGGCTTCTTTTATTGTGAGCGCATCCGACAGTTCATGTAAACTGATCCCATAAATGTTTCGGTATAAAATTGGGTTGGCATGGTTGATGAGGCTTTCCCAAACCCGCGGATCCGAAACCGTATCATTGATCCGAAGTGATATCGTTCCTCCTTTGCTACCGGCAAATCGTTCCAGCACGGCGGAGTCACCGTTGTGAAAACTTAGGAGGATTCGGCCCCCATGCTTACCTCCATGAATCGGTTCACATCGTTCGGAGGTTCGGGACGGATAGCCCATCAGGGTAAACCGAATGAAGTTAAGAAGTGTAGATTTTCCGGCTTCATTTTGACCAGTGATCAGATTGAAACCGGGTTTCAGCTTATCCAGGGTATAGGCTTGAAAATGTCCGAAACCATCGATCTGTAGTGTTTCAAGAATCATGCTTCTTCTTTTGTAAGGAGGTCGGCCAGTTGCAGTCTTGCCTGCCGAAGAATGTATTGCCTGTCCTCCTCAGAGAGTTGGCGGTTGTCTGAACGAAGGTGTGGCGACATACCCTTTCCCAGTTCAAGGATCGACTGATCCAGCAGAGATGCGTCTGCCTCAAGCCTGTCAAATGCCTGAAGAACGGCTGCGAAAAAATCGTTGCCTTGTTTTCGTTGTTCCAGATCAATTTCCGGAGTTGTTGCTATATGGACTGCATCCACCATTCTAAATGATTCTTTGAGCAACTGGCCTTCGTTGAGTTGCGCTATAAGATCACTTACAGCATTAGGCTGTTGCAGTGAGTGATGTAGGGATGTACGACCTGTCAGTTTCAACCGTATTATTGATGACGAGACTTCATCGTTCAGGGCATTTTCAATGGAGCGATGTATTGTATCCAGCAGATCTGTAGTTATGGCAACTTCCGTAAGGTCAACGGTTACTTCATCAAAGCGCACCCAGTGCGTGGGGATAGGTTCAATTATTGGTTTATGCTCTGTTGACAAGGTCACCAACAGACAGCCTTTCTGACCTTTTTCACCAAAATCCCGGCCCTGCGGATTCCCCGAATAAGCTACAACGGGGTTTCCAGAGTGAAGAATCTGTTGCTGGTGAATATGACCCAAAGCCCAATAGTCTATGTCTTTCGCCAGCAGATCAGCTAAACTAAAAGGGGCATAGTTATCGTGTTGGGTAGTGCCTGTAAGATTTCCATGCAGCAGGGCGATGGAAAACGGGGCTGGATCAATGGGACGGTGATATCGGACTGCGATGTTTTCCGTAAGAGCTTTATCATAGTAACTGACTCCTAAAATATCTGCAATAGGTTCCTCGTCTCTGAAGAAACGGACAGATACGGGTTGATCAGAGGAGAATCGGAAAACGTTCGGTGGAAGAACCATTTGTCTTAACCAGGAACTAAGTGGATCGTGGTTACCGCATATCATGTAAACGGGAATCTGGTTACTGGCAAGTCGGTTTACCTGTTTTAAAAACATGAGCTGGGCTCCCAGACTTTTATTTTCCCTATCGAACGTATCTCCGGAAATCAAAAGAAAATCAACTTTTTCCCGAATACAGGCATCAATAATGCGTTCAAAGGCTTTGAACGTAGCTTCGCTGAGGCGGGTAGCCAGTTCAGGGTTGTAACTGGTCAACCCTTTGAAAGGTGTATCCAGGTGAAGATCTGCGGTGTGTATGAAACGAAGGGAAGGCATAGGCAGTAGATAAAGTGAATTGATTTCACCAGTGAGTAGTAGGCCACATGCCTGAAATTAGAAAAATATCCTTTAAAGAATACAACATATTGATTTTTAACGTTAATACAAGAATATTTGTATCAGTTAAAGAATATAACTCATATTAATTTAAATTTAAATACAAAATTGAGCGAAATTCAGCATACGGAAGCATTGCCTGATGATTTTGACTGGAAATTTTATCTGGAATTGTATGAAGACTTACGAAGATCAGGTTTAAGAACAGAAGAGGATGCTATTCGTCATTACCAGACCTATGGACAAAAAGAGGGAAGAGAATATAAAAGAGTCGACTTACCAGTAGATTTCGATTGGCTTGGATATATTTTGTTAAACCCGTATTTATTAATAGATGACCATGTTTCTGAGAATAAAGTGAAGCAGTATTATGCAGAATATGGACATAAAGAAAATCGATATTACAAAATAGATGAAAATCACGATCAGGCTGAAAAAGTTGAGCACCCGATTTATTTATTCTATCATATTTGGGTAAGAAATGATTGGTACAGAATTGTTCAGGAGCACCTACATGAAATAGAAAAAAGTGGATTATGGAGGCAATTGACAAAAATATTTATAAACATTGTCGGATCTGAATCGGATAAAAATAAGCTAGACTATTTATTGGCAGACAAAAGAATTTGCATAAAAATAGTTGAAAACAAATATGAATTTCCGACGCTGGAACAAATGAAATATGTTTCATCAAAAGAAAATTTCAAAGGGATATATATTCATGCGAAATCAGTATCCTATTCCATTAACCACACAGAAAAATGGAAGTTTGAATTCTGGCGAAAATTATTGGAAGATCAGATACTCATAAACTGGCGTTATTGTTATGAGAAAATAAAAACATATGATTTGGTAGGGGCATTACTTAAGAAGGGAAATACTGACATTGTACACTATTGGAAATCTTTCTCTGAAAAAAAAGATGATTTCTTCAGATATACCGATCATTTTTCCGGAAACTTCTACTGGTTTGATTCCCAGTATTTCTCCAGAATTCGCGAACTAACTTCAAAAGAAAAAGAGTATCGATACAATGCAGAATGGTATCCCTTTTTAGCAAAACCAACACACTTTAATACATTCAGAAATATAGAATACTGGAAAAATACATTGTATGAAAAAATTAATCCGGAAATAAATAGCAATTGGATCAAGAATAAAGTTGAAGACTATACTATCATTAAAAATCATACTATCGAAAAATTCGATATATCCGTAATCATATCCTTATATAATTATCGGAACTATATCAAAAAGGCTGTAGAATCTGTAATGTGTGATGATACAAAACCTCTTACGGAAATAGTTATTGTTAACGACTGTTCAACAGATGACTCCTTAATAATTGCCAAATTACTTTTAAATACAAATCATTGTATTACCATCATTGACAAATCGAAAAATACAGGTTTAATTGATACTCGAAATATAGGAATACTAAATTGCCTCGGTGAATATACTTTTATATTAGACGCTGATAATACCATTTACCCAGGGTGTTTAAAAAAACACCATGACTTCCTGCGTGCAAACCCAGACCATATTGCCTGTTATGCCACAATTGCCTGTTATGATGAACAGGATAATCTGAAACGATATGTTTCAAATAAGGAATTTGACTTTGAACAATTAAAAAGGGGAAACTACATTGATGCTATGGCTATGTTCAACAAAGAACAGTTGCTTGAAATTGGCATCTATGATGATGAAATGACAAGTGCAGGTATTGGCTGGGAAGATTTTGAATTATGGCTACGAATTGGAAATCTGGACAAAAAGGTAGGCTTTATTGATGATATACTGAGTAAATACATGGTGAAAGAAAACTCAATGCTTTCACTAACAGATAAAGAATTTAATCGAAATAAGCTTGTAAACTATTTAAATAGTAAATACGGTGCCGATATTCAATAATGACATAACCTTTATACATATACCAAAATGCGGAGGCACTTCTGTAGAGCGGCTCCTCATAGAGCATGGTTTTAAAATGAGCCTTTTTACGTCTACAGGCTCCATTTTGATCAATGGACATACCCCTCAACACTGTACGTATCGTGAATTGAAGGAACTCAATCTGTTAACGGATAAAATTTTTACCATCGTTAGAGATGAAAAAGAACGTGTACTATCTGAATATTTCTATATACTGGCCCAAAGACCTGATTTGAAAAAACTATTCAACAGCTTTGATGAATTTTTAGATCTATTCCTGGATAAGAACAATGTTCTTTTATTTGACCATCATAATTTATCGAACCATGAATTCCTGGTCAACCATGAAGGTATCATTGATCCAAGTATAAGAATATTTAAATTCTTCGACTATAAAAATATTGAAGACTATCTTGGCCTGACAGGGCTTAATGAGATACATGAAATGAAGTACAGGAAAAATAATTTTCTGACTACACAACAAGTAAAAAGAATTAATATATTTTACGGTTTATAATTTTCTACTATGCTTTTAAACGACACTTATAATTTCATTTTTGTCCATATTCAAAAAACAGCCGGTACGTCTATTACGAATAAATTAAATGAGTTCAGTGGAACTAAACGTATAGGACATCCACATTCCTTTATAAAAGATAATACAATTGAGAATAAGGATAATTATTTTAAATTCAGTATCGTTAGAAATCCTTGGGACAGACTTGTATCATGGTATATTATGCTTCAACATAAAGGGTTTCACAATGACTGGAGTGATTATGTCCTTTCTAATTCAAAGAGCTTTTCTGAATTTCTAGACCTTACAGATATAATTTATGAAACCAGTATGAGTGAGTTATTTTCAGAAAAAAAATATCCAAAATCAATCTCATTCAACCAGCTGGATTATATCTCAGATGAAGAAGGGAATGTTGTAGTCGACTTTATTGGAAAGTTCGAAAATCTTCAGAATGATTATGCACATATCATGAAGCAGTTGAATATCCCAGCCCCCCCCTTGCAGCATTTGAATAAATTCGAACACAAAGACTACAGAAGTTATTACAGTGATGCAGACATTGAAAAGGTTTACAATCTTTACAAAAGAGATATTGAATACTTCCATTACCAGTTCTGATTTTTTTTACATCAGATAATTACCGTACTTAGCTACTCCTTTATCATAAAGAGTATGCCCAAAAAAATCTGTGTTATTGGTGCTGGTCCCTCTGGTATAACCGCAGCCAAACATTTGCTGGAAGAAGGAATGAATGTAACCGTTTATGACCAGCAGCAGGATGTTGGCGGTAACTGGTTGTTTTCTGATGAGCCCGGACATAGCTCGGTTTTCGAAACCACTCATATCATCTCTTCAAAAGTGTTAAGCGAGTACGATGATTATCCGATGCCGGCCGATTATCCGGACTATCCCTCACACCGGCAACTGGCAACCTATTTTCAATCCTACGCCCGGCATTTTGGCGTATATCCGGTCATTCAGTTTCAGACACGCGTACTGCATTGTAACAAAATAGAAGATGGCAGATGGCGGGTGCAAACAGAAAAAGGTGGTGTACAATCGGAAGTACTGTTTGATGTGCTGGTCGTTTGTAACGGTCATCACTGGAATCCCAGAATGCCACATTATCCCGGTAGTTTCTCCGGCGACTTTATTCATTCCCATGCGGTGAAGCGTTTTTCCCGGTTTGCCGGTAAACGGGTATTGGTAATAGGTGGCGGCAATTCTGCCTGCGATGTTGCCGTTGAGGCCAGTCGTGTAGCCACATCCGTAGATATGAGCTGGCGAAGGGGATACTGGATCGTGCCCAAATTTATGATGGGTAATCCCGCTGATGTATTCAGTTCTCGGATCCACTGGCTGCCAAGGGCCATCTGGAGGCGACTGTCTGCCTTCAGCCTGTACATCCGGAACGGTCGCAACCGTGATTACGGATTACCGGAACCGGAAGGTCCGATCGGCTCCCATCATCCTACTATTAACGAAGATCTTTTTTATACTATCCGGCATGGCAAGATCAAACCCCGACCGGATATCATGGAGCTGGAAGGTGAAACGGTACATTTCACTGATGGCAGCAGCGGGGAATATGATTGCATCGTGGCCTGTACCGGGTTTGTGATCACCCATCCTTTTTTTGATAAAAATTTTATTGATTATTCTGAGGGCGATGTGCCGTTGTGGCTAAAGATGATACCTGCGGAGCACGACAACTTGTATTTCATCGGTCTGTTTCAGCCACTAGGCTGCATCTGGCCGGCAGCGGGCCTTCAAAGCCGGATCATGGCAAGAGAACTGGCAGGAAAATGGAAGCGCCCGGCAGATATCCGCAAGCGGATAGATGAGGAACTCCAAAACCCGGATTTCAAACAGATAGCTACCGCGCGCCATACCATTACGGTTGATTACCATCGTTTCCGAAAGCGGTTACTGGCACAGTTAAATGGATAAATCCGATGTCTGATTAAGCATCCCTTTTCAAAAGAAAATGGGTTCTGATCAGATGGTTTATTGGCTCCTCTCGGGTTTCAATGACTGTTAGCCTATAGGTTTCAAAGAGTCTTTCCAACTCTTTTTTTGAATAAAAATATTGTGGAGGTACAAATTCATACAATCGTTCTATTCTACCAGATTCATCTGTAGGATACCAGTCAAAATGTGTAAGCGTATCAAGTAAGATATAGGAAGATTGCTTCGATAATTCAGCAAGATTTTGCCAGGCATTGGCTCGTATGGACTCATCCAGAAAAGCATTCATCATTCCTCCAAGCAGGACAACCAGATCTATGATTACCGTTTCATCTATTCCTATAATCATTCGGGCATCTGGTACTTTTGACATGAAATCAGGAGCAGACATATCGCCCTGGACTATTCTTTTTTTGTATCTGCTGCTATCAATCAATTGTAGAGACTTCTCCATTCCAGCATAAGAAAATTTCATTTTTTCCCAAACCGGAAAGGTACGATGGCCCGTTCCACAGCCTATGTCAAGCAGTGTTTTGTTACCGTAGGTATTTGCAAAATGTTTCTCGTTTGGTGAAACAAAACTCCCTCCGGACAATTGATCGTGTATACGGGGTGGGGTCCGCTCCACCCATTCATCGTAGGCCGGTTGCTGCATAGTTTCCTGAAAATTATTATTCAGTCGTAAACTCAAAAATCCATTGGCACGTTCGCAGATGCCTGTTGCCACCAGTATATATCTAATAGCATGACCACGCATGAAAGCCCAGTCCCCCACATTCTTCTTATAATACTCCATAGCCACAAACGCCTCCACGGAATCCGGCGTCATATTGCC
>CANHUD010000077.1 GCA_947463665.1 Sphingobacteriales bacterium | reverse complement strand
TAAGCAGCGGTTTGCATGTAACGGGGCACCACATCGTTGGCGTTACAGGCTGCCAGAAAATGCTGTACCGGAAGGCCACCGGCCCATGCCATGAGACCGGCACAGATGTTCCCGAAATTTCCACTGGGCACACAGAAAACCGGAGGATTCTTTTCCTGCCATTGCTGCAGAGCCAGAAAATAATACATCTGCTGAGGAAGCCATCGGGCTACATTGATAGAATTAGCCGATGTAAGGAAGAGTTCATTTCGTAAAGCCGTATCTGCAAAGGCCTGTTTCACTAATTTCTGACAGGCATCGAAATCTCCATCAACTTCCAGGGAATGGATATTTCCTCCATAGGTGGTGAGTTGCCATTCCTGTACCTTACTAACCTTTCCGGATGGGAAAAGAATTACCACATCTACGCCCTCCACTCCATAAAATCCATCGGCAACCGCACCACCGGTATCGCCTGACGTAGCTACCAGTACTATGGTGCGTTGTTTTTTTTCCCTGGAGAAATACCCGAGGCAACGGCTCATAAATCGGGCCCCTACATCTTTAAACGCCAGCGTTGGACCATGGAAAAGTTCAAGCGAATAAATAGTTTCCGTAACCTTCACCAGTGGAATGGGAAAGCAAAGTGTTTCTTCCACTATTCGTTTCAACACCTCATCTGGAATACTAGGGTCAACATAGGGTTTCATAACCTGAAAGCCGATTTCTGCCGGGGTTAGTCCTCTAAGTTGGGCTGCAGAAGTAAATCCGTGTGCCGGAATAGTTTCCGGAAAATATAATCCTTTGTCAGGTGCTTGTCCTACCAGCGTAGCTTCCCGAAAAAATGTGGCTGGGGATTGTTTATTCAGACTATGATAGTTCATGGATGATGACTCCCTGGTTGTTGATGGTGGTTACATATGTACTAAACGGAATGCCTGTGCCGGTGAAAATGGCTGCCATTTCTGATTCAATAGCCTTAGCAGTAGCTTCATCTTTACTAAGCATGAAGATGGATGGACCTGAGCCGGAAATCCCTCCTCCCAGTGCTCCGGCGGCAAGAGATCGTTGTTTGACCTTCGAGAATTCCGGTATAAGTATGCTACGGATAGGCTCGATAAGCACATCTTCAAGGGAGCGACTGATCAGCTCATAGTCCTGTTTCATCAGACCTGCTACCAGTCCGGCTATATTCCCCCATTGTTTGATGGCATCTTTCAGGAGGATCTGTTTTTTGAGTATTTGTCGGGCATCTGCTGTCCGCACTTCGATCTGTGGATGCACCAGCGTTACATAGAGCGGAGGAGGTGTGATCGATACAATATCGAGCGGATGAATACTTCGGATCAGCGTAACGCCTCCCATCAGGCAGGGAGCGATATTGTCGGCATGCTTAACCCCCGTAGCCAGTTTTTCTCCGTTCATGGCAAACTGAACTAACTGGTCTTTGCTGAACGGATTACCTAAAAGTGCATTGGCGGCGGCAACGGAACCTGCGGCACTGGCGGCACTGGAGCCGATGCCACTTCCCGGTTTGATTTTCTTTTCGATGGTCATGTGCAGGCCGATGGGTTCATCCAGTGCGGCCATAAGGGAGAGGAGGGAGACGCCGGCCACATTTTTTTCCGGTGTTTCTGGCAGGCCGTGATCATCCAGATGGCGGATGGTCAGTCCGGGTGTATCGGTACGTTCCAGGGTCATTACATCACAGGGATCCTGTAGTGCCAGGCCGAGGATATCGAACCCACAGACCAGATTGGCTACGGTGCCGGGTGCGTGAACAGTAATTTTTTTCATGTTGGTTGAAGAAGGTTTATCCGATGGAACGAAGGATATCTGCGAAAACACCGGAAGCGGTAACATCAGCGCCAGCACCGGCACCTTTTACTACCAGCGGCTGATCAGCATACCGAAGGGTATAAAAGCGAACGATGTTGTCTTTGCCATAAAGATGAAAGAAGTCATGTTGCTCATTGATATGCTGGAGGCCAACGGACGCCTTTCCTTCAAAATAGGTGGCCACAAACTTCAGTTTACATTTTTTGGCGGCAGCTTCTTCGTATAATGCCCGAAAATGGGCTTCCTGTTTTTCCAGTTCTACATAAAAATCGGCAACAGAACCCTCCATACAGGAGGCGGGCAGAAAGCTTGTATTTTGAATGGCGTCCATTTCCATTTTTTCACCGGCCTCTCTGGCCAGGATCATGATTTTACGGGCTACATCCATTCCGCTAAGATCCAGCCGGGGATCCGGCTCTGTATAGCCTTCCGCCTGTGCCTGTCTGACTACTTCGCTAAAGGGGCGAGTGCCATCGTAATGATTGAAAACAAAGTTGAGTGTTCCGCTCAGAACGGCTTCGATCTTAATTATTTTATCACCACTCCGCAACAGGTCGCTCAGAGTGCCGATCACCGGTAATCCTGCTCCCACATTGGTTTCAAAAAGGAAGCGGGTATTGTATTCCCGGGCCAGTTCCTTGAGTCGGGCATAATTGGCATACGCAGAAGAGGCGGCTATTTTGTTGCAGGCCACAACGGCAATGCTTTTCTGGAGCAGCGAACCATAAACCTGCGCAACGGATTCGTGCGCCGTTACGTCCACAAAAACACTGTTTCGCAGGTTCCGGCTGATGATTTGTTGTACAAACGCTGACAGATCTGCTTTTTCGCCGCTTGCCAGCTGTATTTCCCAATTGCCGTTCAGACCTTCTTCAGAAATAACCATATGGCGGCTGTTTATCAGTCCGACTACCCGAATTTGCAAACGGAAATCCTGCATCAGGAAAGCCTGTTGCTGTTGCAACTGAGCCAGCAATCGTTTCCCTACATTTCCGGCTCCGGCAATGAAGAGGTTGAGTTGTTTGTAGGCGGTTTCAAAGAATTCCTCGTGCAGCACATTCACTGCTTTGCGTACGTCGTTTGTAGAAATGACGGCAGATATATTTCGTTCGGAGGAACCCTGTGCGATGGCACGAACGTTGATGCCGTTACGGCCGAAGGTCCCGAACATTCGGCCGCTGATCCCCGGATGGCTTTTCATGTTTTCACCTACCAGTGCGACGATCGATAATTCTTTTTCCACGAACAGCGGATCGATGATCCCCTGAGCGATTTCTCGTTCAAACGCCTCATCCACTGCCAGCATGGCTTTTTCGGCATTTACGGATTCAATTGCCACACAGATGGAATGTTCAGATGAGCTCTGGGTGATCAGGATGACGTTGATCCGTTCGTTGGCAAGTGCTTCGAACAGGCGTTTGGAGAAACCGGGTATGCCGATCATACCGCTTCCTTCCAGACTGAGAAGGGCGATGTGCCGGATACTGGAGATGCCTCTGATCGGATCCGGCCCAGGGGTACTTTCATTGTGAATAACCGTGCCCGGATCTTCGGGCGCGAAGGTGTTTTTTACCCATACCGGAATGTTTTTAGACATGACCGGCTGGATGGTGGGAGGGTAAATGACTTTTGCTCCGAAATGAGAAAGTTCCATCGCTTCTTTATAGGAGATGGCAGGTATGGGGCGTGCATTGGGAACCCATCGGGGATCGGAAGTCATCATGCCAGACACATCGGTCCATATCTCTAATGCTTCTGCATCGAGTGCGGCGGCCAGTATGGCTGCTGAATAATCGGAACCACCCCTTCCAAGTGTAGTGGTTACTTTATCCGTACCTGAAGCGATGAAGCCGGGTACTACAAAGAGATCAAAGGATTCATTCTTTAGATCCCGTATCTGCCGGTTGGTATGCGTAAAGTCTACCGCAGCATATCCGAACTGGTCATTGGTGCGGATAAGTTCACGGGCATCTTTCCAGGTACAGCCAACACCTTCAGCGGTAAAGGCTGCTGCCAGAATACGGGAGGACATGAGTTCTCCGAAACTCATCAGCCGGTCCAGTGTTCGGGGTGAAAGTTCTCCGAGCATGAAAATACCACTGACCAGATCTTCCAGCTCATTGCAATAGGTTTTGGTAAAACTCAACACATGGCTCTGGTGTTGCACGGGGATCAGTTCCCGGACGGCTTCGAGGTGACGATCTTCTATTGCTTTGAGGAGTTCGCGGAATGTTTCATCACCGGCTGCAGCCTTATGGCCGGCCTCAATCAGTTTATCGGTGGTGCCCCCCATGGCAGAAACCACTAAAACGATCCGTTGTTTATGGAGGACACTGTGTACAATGTTGCAGACTTTTTTCATTGCAGCAGCAGAGCCTACCGAGGTGCCGCCAAATTTCAGTACGAGCATAAATGGAAATTAAAAAAATAGAATAAGCTTTTGATCAGATAAACAGCTTTCGCCCAGCGGATAATATGAATAAACTACAACCCTAACGGGTTGTAATAATCGTGGTGATAATGGTGGTACGACCGGTAGCCGTAAAAACGCTGGAGCAATATGTGATGGATTGTACCATTATCAATTATGTAACAAAGCTAGTATTTAATTTTTAATAAACCATGTCGATTGTTAGATATTATGCAAGAAACCTTAAAAAAATTAAATTATGCAGTAATTTTGTAACTACTATATGAGGCAGTCATCATTACAGGCATTAACGCTTTTCAAGAACCAGGTAGGGCTTAAATACCAGCTCTACAATAGTTTGTTCACATCCCTTCCGTTTCATCGGATTGAGAAAACAGGTATTCTTTTATCCCTGTTGCTTTCCAATTGCGAAGAAGGGTATATGAAAAAACTCAGTCCGGAGCAGATCATTGAGGAGTTTTTCCATCGGCACACTTCGTATAAACGGGAGCAGGAGCAGGTGGATCTTTTGTTTCGGTTTGTACAGTATGTGGAGCGTCAGGTTGTTTTATTTGATGCCCTGGAGGATGCCTCTTTTTCAGAAGTGAATGATATGTCAGGAACGGGAACCCTGAAACATATGGAGAGTGAAGTGAGCCGACAGCGCCTGGAGGATAAGCTGGCGGAAAAGTTGTCGGACTTTGCAATCAGGTTAGTACTAACCGCACATCCTACTCAGTTTTATCCGGGATCAGTTTTAGGCATCATCAACGATCTGGCACGGGCTGTAAAGGAGAATAATCTGAGCCAGCTGAATGTTTATTTGCAACAGTTGGGGAAGACACATTTTTTCAAGAAGCAGAAACCTACGCCATATGATGAGGCGATTAGTCTGATCTGGTTTTTAGAGAATGTATTTTACAATGCCTGTGGCAAGATCATTCAGTTTTTAAAGCAGCAGTATCCCGATGCGCTGAATGCATCCAGGCCAGTGATCCAGATGGGTTTCTGGCCCGGTGGAGATCGGGATGGAAATCCGTTTGTAACGGCCAATATAACCAGAAAAGTAGCAGATGCCTTACGGGGAGCTGCTCTGAAATGTTATTACCTCGATGTTCGAAAATTGAAGCGCAGGCTTACATTTGAGGGGGTTGAGACTGTTTTGCAGGAGCTGGAGCGGAAGCTGTACGACAATCTATTTATACCCGGCCACCAGGTAGATATTTCTGCAGAGGAAATCCTGGGCATATTGCGCGGAATAAGAGAAACTCTGGTGTACCAGCACAACGGATTGTTTGTTTCCATGCTGGATGGACTGATGAACCGGGTGGAACTGTTCGGTTTATATTTTGCTTCACTGGATATTCGGCAAGACAGTGCCGTGCATCGGCGAATTATGAGCAGTTGGAGTGCTGCAGGGTTGCTGCCGGAGGGGTATGAGACCATGGAGGAGAAGGCCCGCCTGCAGGTATTGGGAGCCTTTGATCATATCATAACTGAATGGCCGGAGGAGGATGATTTGAGAGAGGCACTGGATAGTATCCGTGCGGTTGAGTATGTGCAGACGTACAACGGAGAGCAGGGGTGTAGCCGATATATTATTTCCCAATGCAACAGTGCTTCGAATGTACTGGAGGTATTGGCGTTGTTTGTGGCTGCAGGAAAGAAAAGGGAGGATATTCGGGTAGATGTGGTGCCTTTATTTGAGACCATCGATGATCTGCAACAGGCAGGAGCGGTTATGACTCAACTTTATGCAGATCCTGTTTATGGAGCACATTTGAAACGACGCAGACGGGTTCAGACCATCATGCTGGGTTTTTCAGATGGTACAAAAGATGGTGGGTACATGATGGCTAACTGGAGTATTTATCGGGCAAAGGTTGAGCTGACTCGTATATCAAGAGAAAATGGAATTGAGGTAATCTTTTTTGACGGCAGGGGTGGACCTCCGGCAAGAGGAGGGGGAAAGACTCATAAGTTTTATTCTTCTCAGGGGCATAAGATTGCCAATCGGGAAATACAGCTGACCATTCAGGGGCAGACGGTAAGTTCCAATTTTGGAACGGTAGATGCAGCGCAGTTCAATATTGAGCAATTGTTGCATGCCGGACTTACCAATGATTTGTTTACACAACAGGATGTGACGCTTACCAATGATCAGGAAGCCCTGTTCAATGCTCTGGCAGAGCATAGTCTGGGTGTTTATCATGAACTAAGGGATCATCCGTATTTTGTGGACTATCTTTCTCATGTGAGCCCGTTGCGTTTTTATGCGGAGACGAATATTGGAAGCCGGCCGGCAAAACGAGGAGTAGGATCCCGTTTATCTTTAAAGGAATTACGGGCCATTCCCTTTGTAGGAGCCTGGAGCCAGTTGAAACAGAACCTGACCGGTTATTATGGTGTAGGAAGTGCTTTTCGTGCGATGGAAGAAGCAGGAAGATGGCAGGAAGTGGCCGCGTTGTATCGTGATTCACCGTTTTTCAAAACGCTGATTGATAATTGTGAGATGGCGATGAAGAAATGCTTTTTCCCGTTAACGGAATATGTATCAGCGCATCCTGTATACGGAGAGATATGGAATAAGATTCACGATGAATATGAGCTGACCAAGAGTTATGTTTTCCGCTTATCCGGTAAAACAGAATTGATGGCCGATTATCCGGTAGAGCAACTGTCGGTGCAGATGAGAGAACGGATTGTGTTGCCGCTCACTACCATTCAGCAATATGCTATGGCACAGGTTCGGCGCATGGAAGAAGAAAACAGATCTACATCGATGAAGTCGGTTTACGAGAAATTGGTAATGCGCTGTTCATTTGGCATCATTAATGCAGGAAGAAATTCTGCATAGTAAACATATACGATAGTATTTAAAAAAGCAGGGCTCCTGAAGAGGAGCCCTGGATTGATTTTGACCCAACTTTGACTGCTTGTCAGAAAGAATAAACGACAGCAACTAAAGCACTTGAAGAGGAGGATGTACTGCCTCCTTTTTTATTTACGAA
This sequence comes from Sphingobacteriales bacterium, assembly GCA_947463665.1. GTDB lineage: Bacteria > Bacteroidota > Bacteroidia > Chitinophagales > Chitinophagaceae > Pollutibacter. The sequence goes on along the minus strand of CANHUD010000077.1, from coordinate 2,020 downwards.
TACATTTTGTCCCGATGTTTCCAGTCGGATTTCCGGAATAATAGTAAGGGGGCCGGCCTTCAGGTTACAGGAAAGTGTATTAGCGAAGATGCTGGCACCTACGGGTGCATAAGCCATTGCTACCAGCTGTTTTTTATCGCTGAAAATCTCACTTCTCAGGGTGAAGCCTGTTTTTTCCGAGGCATCCAGATTCAGGTAAAGGGCTGATCCCCACCAGCCTTCGGCAGCTTTATCTGATTTGATGGCATCGTCTGTAACGGTTTTGGTGTGCTGATAGGTAGCATTGTAGCCAATGTTAAATTTATCAGACAGTTTGGCGGTGAGCACGGCATCAAACTGCCGGATTTTTACAGAGTCAGCTCGTTGTCCACCCACATAATTGAGGTAAATTTTTACATTTTCAGATGCTGCGAGGCTGTATTGAGCCAGCAGGAATTTCCTGGAATTGACCGGTGCTGTCCGATAATCTGTAGGATTGGCAAGGCCGAGCATGAATCCGGATTTTCCGGTAGTGATGTCTGCTTTTATGCCGGTATGCGAAAAAGGTCCCCAGGAGAACAGGTAAGACATGCTATAATTGCGGTTGGCCGGGGCATCTACCAGTTCATACCCAACATGTGTAGCCCATGAACCCATGGTAAATTTCAGCCATTCGGCAGGTGCGTACGTAGCATATAATTGTTTGATTCCCTGCAAGATTCCGGCATCATTGTAGGCGAATTCCTGTGCTCGTTTACCGATGCCGAGATCTGCCACAAAACCAACTTTACCACTGGTTCCTTCGAGTTTCAGGGAAGCCATACCCAGTTCGAAGGAGTTGTGTGCATTGGTGAAGGACGTCCGGTTGTTGGAGAGATTGCGGCCGGCATCGTACCGATAGTAACCATCCACAAATCCTGAAATCGTGAACGATTTTGTTTCTTCTTTTTCCGGCATTTCCTGTGCGAGAACAGGCAGAGATGCTATTAAAACTGTGGAATAGACAAATAATTTTTTTAACATTGTATTGCGTTTTTGTTTTAATGAAAAAGGTGCAGATTGGAATCGGATTTTAAGCCAGTTCGATTTCCTCTACTGTACCTTTTTCTATGGTAATGGACGTTTCTTTTCCTTCTTTTTGCAGGATCAGTGTTCCCTGAACGTATGCTTCGTTGTGCTGGGAAGCATCCAGGCCCAGTTCTTCTTCCGCTTCAGTAACCCGTAAAGGGAGAATGAAATTGATGAATTTGAAGATAAGGTAGGATACCACAAAGCTGTAAGCAACGGCAATAAACATAGCTTTCATCTGCGTAAGGAAGAAAGCGGTGTTACCGTAAAAAAGCCCATCGTTGCCTGCGGCATTTACCGCCTTGGTGGCAAAAACACCGGTCAGAATCATACCAACAATACCACCGAGTCCATGGCAGGGAAATACATCCAGTGTATCATCCAGTTTGGATTTTGACTTATAGTAGACAGCGATATTAGAAATGATGGCAGCTACTACACCTATAAAAATGCTTTGCGGAATGGCTACGAAACCTGCGCCAGGTGTAATGGCTACGAGGCCCACCACCGCACCAATGCAGAAACCAAGCACAGAAGGTTTTTTGCCCCGGAGAACATCAAAAAACATCCAGGATAGACCTGCGGCGGCGGCGGCTGTATTGGTAGTAGCAAATGCAGATACGGCCAGGGCATTGGCACCCAGTGCGGAACCGGCGTTGAAGCCAAACCATCCAAACCATAAAAGGCCGGTACCAATGAGTACATAAGGGAGATTGGCAGGTGGAACTTCTGAATGTTCCATGTGCGATTTGCGGCGTTTTAAGACCAGAGCACCGGCGAGGGCAGCACATCCTGCGGAGATGTGTACAACCGTTCCACCAGCAAAGTCAAGGGCTCCCCATTTAAACAGGAATCCTTCCGGATGCCAGCTCCAGTGAGCCAACGGTGCATACACGAGAATACTAAACAGTACGATGAACAGAATATAGGAGGTGAATTTTATACGTTCAGCAACGGCTCCAACAACTAATCC
>CANHUD010000076.1 GCA_947463665.1 Sphingobacteriales bacterium | reverse complement strand
AGTTCCGGATGCCACGCCGGCATTTGAGCAGCTCTGGTCAAGGATACAGTACGCAGATCAACCGGCTGAGGTTGCTCCGCTTCGTTCTTCTTCCCGTCGTTTCTGGTATATATCGGCAGCAGCTTCGATCCTGCTGCTGCTCATCGGCACGATTTATTTTGTTATGCAACCGGAGCCGGCATCTGTTGCCCGGATCCATGTGCACCAGCAGACCCGGCAGGTTTTTTGTCCGGCCGGCAGCAAAACCAAATTGTTACTTCCCGATAGTTCCACTGTATGGCTGAATTCCGGCAGCCGGATCACGTACAACGACGGCTATGGAGTTTCCAACCGCGACCTCACCCTTACCGGAGAGGCGTTTTTTGATGTGCGGAAAAGCAAAATGCCGTTCATTATAAAGACCGCCAATATTCAGATTCGCGTGTTGGGAACAGCGTTTAATGTTCGCGCGTATCCGCATGAGAAACGATCTGAGACGTCATTGATCCGCGGTAGTGTGGAAGTAACGCTGGATGAGCGGCCGAATGAGCGCATCGTACTGAAGCCCAGTGAAAAGATCATCGTTAAGCACAACCAGAAAGCGGCTGCGGCCACCATCCGGGAACCGCTGATTGTGTTGGGTGCTGTAACGAGTTTGTCAGATAGTACCGTTGCTGAAACCACCTGGATGGAGCATCGGATGATCTTCCGTTCTGAAACTTTTGCGGTGCTGGCTAAACGGCTGGAGGCGCGGTACGGTGTAAAAATTGTATTCAGCGATGAACAGCTGAAACAACAACGGTTCACCGGTGTGTTCACCGATGAATCTGTAACCGAAGTACTGGAAGCCCTTCAGTATTCCCATGCCTTCCGGTTCACGCTGCATGATAACACCATAGATATCACACCATAATGACCAACTATCTGTTCTATAAACCTGATAAAATGAAAAGAGAGATGACCAATTACTGCAGAACTTCCTTTCCATTCGGACTCAGGGTTTTCATGATCGCCCTTGCCATCATGGCCACACTGTGTATGCAGTCGTTCGCCAAAGTGATGTCGCAGGACCGCATCACCGTAAAACTCAGAGGAGCTGAATTGAAGGCCGCGCTCACCACCATTGAACAGCGCAGCCAGTATTATTTCCTGTACAACGAGAAACTCGTGGAGAACCGCCCGAAAGTGGATCTGGATGTACGTGATGCCGATATCAGTACGGTACTCGGACAACTTTTCTCACAAACGGATATCTCCTATCGCATCATGAATACCCGGCTTATTGTGCTGAAGGCTTCCCGTCAGGAAGCTGAAGCAGCGGATATCGTGGTAAGGGGTAAAGTGACCGGGGCCGCCGGAGAGCCGCTCCAGGGAGCCTCCGTAAACATCAAAGGCACCAAAGTGGGTACTACTACCAATGAGGAAGGATATTTCAGTATAACCGTTCCGGATAAGACCACCGTTCTGGTTATTAGTTATGTTGGCCTGGCCACATCGGAAGTAATGGTAGGCGATCAGACGCTGCTAAACATTACGCTTAGTACCGGTGCGGCGGATATGAATGAAGTGGTAGTGGTTGGATACGGTACCCAGCGTAAACGTGATCTTACCGGATCGATCACTACGGTAAAAGGTACCGAACTGGAACGGATGCCCAATACCAATCCGGTATCTTCCCTGCAGGGTAAAGTGGCCGGTCTCACCATCGTGAACAACGGTCGCGCCGGAGCTGCCCCCACCGTACGCATCCGCGGGGTGAACAGCACCAACAACGCTGATCCGCTGTATGTGGTGGATGGAGTTTTCCAGACCAACATCGATTATCTGAACCCCGGTGATATCGAGAGCATTGAGGTCCTGCGCGATCCATCGTCCATGGCCATCTTCGGACTTCAGGCCGGTAATGGTGTGATCATTGTAACTACCAAGCGTGCTGCGAAAGGACAAACCCGTGTTACCTTCCAGTCGATGCTCGGGGTACAACGCGTGAACAACCGCATAAAAGTGGTGGATGCCGACGGTTTCCGCAAGCTTTATTCGGCACAGCTCTCGAATTTAGGGGCCGCTCCGTTTGATTATTCAAATTATACTGCCAATACCGACTGGCAGGATGTTATTCTCCGGGATGCCGTGATCAATACCAATACGCTTACATTGTCGAGCACCGGAGAAAAAAGTACTTCCCTGTTCAGCCTTGGATATAACAACCAGGAGGGTGTATTGAAATACGATCAGTACCAGAAATACATCGGCCGGCTTAACCATGAACTGAAACTCAGCAAGAACATCAAAATCGGCGGCGACATCACCGGTTTTCACTGGAATTCCAATACGCCTTCGGCCGATCTGAACAACGCCATCTGGGCAGCGCCCATCGTGGGTGCCAGAGCGGGGAACGATCTGTACTACAGCATGCCCTCGTTCCAGCGGGCACAGGTAGGGAATCCGCTGGCGCGGATCGACCGGAACGACCGTACATCCATCAACAAGGGCTATCGTGCTGTGGCCAGTCTGAATGCTGAAGTCAAATTCCTCAAGAACTTCACCTGGAGATCTGTATTCTACACCGATCTCGGTTTCAACAACTCCAGAAGCTACAATCCGCTGCCTTACCGGTTCGTGAACCTGGGTGAAGGTGCGGCCCGTACCGATACCACGTTCGACAATACGATTCGTACTTCAGTAGGGCAGGACCAGTCGGAGTTCCGGAAATTCCAGCAGGACCATACTCTGGCCTGGGACAAGACGATTGGTAAGCAGCGGCTTACCGCACTGGCCGGTTTTACCACCCTTTATCAGGGAAGTACATTCGTTAACGCATCCCGCCGTGATACGGCTCTGAATGTTCCCCGCGATCCGTCGCTCTGGTATGTGGGAACCGTGAACGTCAACAACCCGCTGTTCAACGGCGGTGGCGGTTCGGAAGAAGCGTATATGTCGTATTTCGGCCGACTGAACTATTCGTACGATGATAAATATCTGGTCAACCTGACCGTCCGCCGCGATGGCAGCTCCAAATTTGCCAAAGCCAATCGCTGGGGTACTTTCGGAAGTGTGGGACTTGGCTGGGTGGTTAGTGAAGAATCCTTCATGCAATCCGTAAAGGCCATCAATTTCCTGAAACTGCGCGGTGCCTGGGGTACGGTAGGAAGCGGACTGGGACTGCCGCCCAATCTGTATTTGCCGGGACTTACCACGGCCAATGTGGGCGTTTTTGGCGATAATGTATATGGTTCTGTTACTCCGGCCTATGTGCCCGATCCGAACCTCCACTGGGAAACCGTTCGGGGTATCGATGTAGGACTGGACCTGCGGGCTTTCCGCAACCGCCTGACCGGTGAATTCACAGTATACGATCGTACTACCAAAGACATCCTCACCACCATCACCCTGCCCGGAACGGCCGGAAACTATTCGTACCGTACCAATCTGGGAACGATTACCAACAAAGGCGTTGAGGTTGCTCTCGGATGGAACGATAAGCTCACGAAAGACCTGAGCTTTTCCGTGAACGGGAATGTCAGCTACAACCGGAACAATGTGGAGTCGATCGGGAACGATATCAACTTCCAGATTCTTGGAAACGGCGGGGTTAACCTTACGAATACAGGACAGTCGATCGGGTATTTCTTCGGCTTCCGCCAGACCGGCATCTACCAGACCGTAGCGGAGCTGGAGAAAAGAGCCTCTTTCGTGAATACACAGCCCGGCGACATTGCGTATGAAGATGTAAATGGCGATGGCAAACTCGATGCCAATGATCGTACCTATCTCGGTACACCATTCCCCACCTGGACCTTTGGAAGCAGTGTATCATTGGCTTACAAAGGATTTGATCTGCTGGTGGAAGGTCAGGGCGTGGGTGGAAACAAGATCTATACACAGCGCAGGACAGCCACTTTCGCCGTGGTGAATTATGAGGCCAACAGGCTCAATGCCTGGACGGCTCCCGGTACCAGCAATGTGGAACCGATTCTCGATAATACCCGTGCGAATAACTTTTTGTTCAGCACGTATTTCCTGGAGCCAGGCGATTATTTCCGCCTTCGTACTATCCAGATCGGATACAACTATGTGCCGAAGAACAAGGCGCTGCCCATTCAGAAAGCACGTATTTATGTAAGCGGACAGAACGTGGCTACGTTCAGCCGGACCACCGGATATTCTCCGGAAGCATCCATCGGAAATCCGATCGCTTCGGGAGCAGATAACGGAACCTATCCGATCCCGGCCGTATATTCTGTTGGACTTAATGTTACTTTTTAACCACACAAAATCAGGCAATGAAAACAAATACATTCAACGGTAAGCAGGTGATCGTGCTGATTTTGACCGGCATGATCCTATTCTCCGGTTGTAAAAAGGATTTTCTCGACCGGGATCCGCAGGGTCAGTATACACAGGATACCTATCCTTATCCCGGTGGGTCCGGACCCTATGATACCTATCTTTTTGGTATTTATTCAGAGTTGCGTTCGTTCAACGTACACAGCCAGTCGTTCATCGCGGCTACCAGCATCCGGAGCGATGATGCCGATAAAGGCAGTACACCGGCCGATGGCGGCACCAATGCCATTTCGATGGATAACTTTCCGGTACTCCCCAACAATGGTTTCGTGAATACCATCTGGGTGGGGTATTTCAGTCTGATAAACAAAGCGAATATCGCACTGGACCAGGTTCGTAACAACAAGGACATTGTAGCTACACCTGAAGTGAAAGCACAATCGGAAGCAGAAGCCCGGTTTTTGAGAGCCTACGCGTATTTCAATCTGGTGCGTTACTTCGGCCGTGTTCCCATTGTGGATTCTGTTTTCACGAATGCGGCTGCACAAAGCAATGTGGCACAGAATACTCCGGAACAGGTGTACGCTTTCATCGAAACAGATCTTATCTATGCAGCCGCCAATCTGCCGCTGAGCTGGGAAGCCCGTTTTGTAGGAAGGATTACCAAAGGTGCTGCCAACGGGCTGCTTGCCAAAGTCTACCTCACACAGCGGAAATGGGCTCCTGCCTTTGCCGCAGCAGGTCAGGTGATCAATTCCGGAGTGTATGACCTTTCTACCTCATACGACCGTATCTTCCGGGAGGAAGGGGAGAACAGTAAAGAATCTGTTTTTGAAGTTCAGGCTACTGCAACGGCCGCCATTCCCTCTGCCAATGGCGTTCAATATGCCCAGATTCAGGGTGTACGCGGTTCCGGTGCCTGGGATCTGGGATGGGGATGGAATACCCCCAGCGTTCAGCTGGATGCTGCGTATGAAACAGGTGACCCGCGCAAGAACCGTACTATTCTTTACACAAGCACCGCCACTGCCACGTTTCAGAGTATTTATGGAGAAGCGCTGCCGGTAGGACTTCCGAATCCGCGGTACAACAACAAGGTCTATTCGAACCCTGCCATACGGGCATCCATTGGTAACCGATTTGGTTACTGGATGAATGTACGTCTGCTCCGTTATTCGGATGTGGTACTCATGTACGCAGAAGCCGCCAATGAAACCGGAAATACAGCAGAAGCGCTGGCCAAGCTGGAAATGGTTCGTGCACGGGCAAGGGCTGGCAACAATACAATCCTGCCTGCTGTAACCACTACCGATCAGGCATTGCTGCGCGATGCCATCCGCCGGGAACGACGGGTGGAACTGGCGATGGAGCACGATCGCTTCTGGGACATTGTTCGTTGGGGAATTGCCCAGTCGGTTCTGCATGCTGCCGGTAAAACGAATTTCAGCGATGCACGTGACGTACTGTTGCCTATCCCGCAAACACAGATTGATATCAGCGGTGGCAAGCTGACACAAAATCCTGGTTATTAATTCAAAAAACTGAATCTATATGTTTCAACGATATGTACGTACGGGTCTGCTGCTCCTGGTCTGCTGCCAGTTGCTGAGTTCCTGCGAAAAAGACGGAAACCCGAACAACCTTCCATCGGTTTCCCCCGATGAGTATACCGGAAAGATAGACGGATACGATAATTCCGATCAGGTGTTCACCAAAAATCTCGCGGCTTACTGGTCGTTCGATGATACTAAAGCCGAGGCTATTAGCGGTGCCACCCCCACTCTTACTGCCAACGATGCCTTTGCTACCGGAGGCGTGCGTGGGAAAGCATTATCCCTTACCGCCGGTTATCTGTTTTATGGTAGACAGTTTGATAAATTTAAGACCGATTCGCTCAAAAGTTTTTCCATCAGCGTATGGGTCAAGATCCTGAACAACGGTACCCGGCGCACGATGCTGTTTCAGCTGGCACGACCTGGTCAGTTTACCGGAAACATCAATTTCCACCTGAATACGAATTCGTTCCCCGCTTCCCGGACCGATGTACTTCGTGTTCAGCCTACCTTCCTGACTGTTGGCGGAGGTACACAGGATAATCTGAACAATAACCTGTCGCCAGCCATCGGGATGGATAAATGGACACATATTTTACTAACCTATGATGGTACTACCGGAGTGTTCGACATCTGGATGGATGCAGTGAAAGTGGGAGGTTTCCCCAACAGAGGAGTAGGAAACAATCTTTTCAGAGCATCAGAGCCGAGCGAAGTGATCATCGGCGCCAATTACAATGCTATGGGGCGAACAGTTAGTTCTGATGTGTCGGTTGCGCCTATGACCGGTCAGATAGATGAACTGCGTATTTGGAACATCAAATTACCCGACGCGTTTATCAGAGCCGTCTTTAATCTCGGTAAAGCGGGGAAATAAATATAACATAACTAAACGGTGAGGGCTTCGGTTCTCACCGTTTGTGTTAGTATTTTATAAGTATGAGAAATCTCCTGTTCTTCTTTATTCCTCTTGTGCTATGGTCCTGTTCTCCGGGAAAGCGCCTGTCTGCTTCTGATGAAAAAATCTTCACAGAGGTGCAGCGGGCTACCTTTCAATATTTCTGGGAAGGTGCAGAGCCGGTGAGCGGACTCGCCAGAGAGCGCCTGCATCTGGATCATGTATATCCGCAGAAGGATTCGACGGTGGTGACCAGTGGCGGTGGAGGTTTCGGTGTGATGGCGATACTGGTGGGCATTGAAAGAGGATTCATTACCCGGGAGGAAGCCGTAGCGCGTTATGAACGAATACTAACCTTTTTGGAGACATCAGACCGGTTTCATGGTGCCTGGCCACACTGGTGGCAGGGGGAAACCGGCAGGGTGAAGCCTTTCAGTAAGAAAGATGATGGCGGAGATCTGGTGGAAACATCGTTCATGGTGCAGGGACTGATTTGTGTGCGGGAGTATTTCAAAGAGGGGAACGAACGGGAGCGTGCCATTGCACAAAGAGCAGATAAACTTTGGAAAGAAGTAGATTTCAACTGGTACCGAAACGGGAAAAATGTATTGTACTGGCACTGGAGTCCTAACTATGGATGGGATATGAATTTCCCGGTTGCCGGTTACAACGAATGCCTTATTATGTATGTGCTCGCAGCCTCGTCCCCCACCCATAACGTGCCGGCGGAGGTTTATCACGAAGGTTGGGCGAAGAACGGGGGCATAAGGGATTCTGTACGTGCGTATGGATATACCCTGCCGCTTCGGCACAATGGTGCAAGGGATTATGGCGGTCCGTTGTTCTGGGCGCACTATTCCTTTCTGGGGCTGGATCCGAACGGGCTAAAAGATGCCTATGCGGATTATGGAGAACACAACCGTAATCATACACTTATCAACCGCCAGTGGTGTGTAGAAAACCCCAAAAGATATAAGGGATATGGTCCGCAGAGCTGGGGACTTACCTCGAGTTATTCGATCAGAGGCTATGCCGGCCATGCACCGGGACTGAACCGGGATCTGGGCGTGATTTCACCCACAGCGGCATTGTCGTCTATGCCTTATACTCCCCGATATTCACTGGAAGCCATGCGGTACTGGTATACCACACTGGGTACTAAACTGTTTGGAAAGTATGGATTTTATGATGCCTTTAGTGAAACCGATAACTGGTTCCTCCCTCGCTACCTGGCTATCGACCAGGGGCCGATTGTGGTGATGATGGAGAACTACAGATCGGGATTGCTCTGGAAACTTTTTATGAATGCTCCGGATATACAGTCCGGTTTGAAAAAACTGGGTTTCTCCAGTCCGTACCTGCGTTAATCAACAATGCTATGTTCATTGAAACCGGTCTGAATGGCCGGTTTTCTTTTTTAATCGTGCAGTTGAACTTTTTCCCCCATTGCTGCTTTTAATCCTGTCAGTACTTTCCGGGTGGCATTAAGATTTTCCGTCAGCAGGGCATCAGCCTCTTTTTCCATTTCCACCAGGTTGAGGGTGCATTGGTTATAGATAAAGAGCAGTTCCGTTGGTTCTTCCCATTCGATGGTGAAGGATGGATCGTTTTCGTTGATGGTATCCAGTAAGTGGTGCAGGGATTCTTTATGTTCCTGTTGTACGGTAAGCGGACAGGAAGAATAGATACCAATGTGCTGGTTATCGGTAGTGATCCCCATTTCTACTTCCCAGTGAAGGGTGTCTGTGTCTACGGAAAAGTAGAAGGCCGTATCTTCTTTGGTGAATGGGATGCCTCGTTTGGACAGTATTTTTTCAAGGGTGACCATGGGATCGAGGGAAATACCCTGGTCCTGTATATTTTTAAGGATATGACCAACCAGCTCTTCACCGGTCTGCTGACTGGGTGTTATACCTGCATCGATCTTACCCACAACATTGGAAAAAATGGATCGAACGAGTGTGGCAGAAGCTTCCGGCAGTTTTTCCTGACGGGTGGTACGCTGGATGGAAAATTCGAGCAGTGCTTCCCTGAAGTTACCCGGATATTTTCCTTCCAGGCGCAGCTGGAAGAAGGTGGGATAGCGGTGTTCATCGGCTACCAGTTCCATGACCTGCCATTCTGCCGGATTGAGTTCAAAAGGTTGTCCGGACTGATAATCCACCACTTTTTCTTCTGCACCGGCAACAATCAGTTCTCCTTTTTCGAAGGATTCCGGAGGATCGTTTTCAAACAATTGAGGATTGTATCCGAAAAGCGTTCGTTTATTGATTTCCCTCAGGTCCGCTGCATTGAGCGGGAAGCGGAGATAAGCGGTGCCATTGGCGGTATGTAAAGAGGAATGATTGATTTTCATCGTCGATATTCATTATTTGTTCTGCATGTCTTCCAGCGCTTCTACTACCGTTCCGGCCGAATCGCCGATCATGCCACCGATCTCCGGAATTTTGCCGGCGGTTTCTTTATCTTTCGCACTGACTTCTTCCGATTGAATCGTTGTTTGCGGAACGGGTTCAGTGGCAAATTTCCGGACAACCGGTACAAATCCAATACCCATTTTTTTAGCTTTT
>CANHUD010000075.1 GCA_947463665.1 Sphingobacteriales bacterium | reverse complement strand
GGATTCCAGCCATACGGTTTGCCAGATACCGGTTACAGCAGTGTACCAGATGCCGGAGGGGTTGCTGACCTGTTTACCACGCGGATTCGGACCTTTATCGGTGGGATCCCAGACTTTTACTACAATTTCTTGTGCTGCTTTATTAGAGAGCAGGGCGGTGATGTCGAAATAGAAAGGATCATATCCACCCTGGTGCGTACCGGCTTTTTGCCCGTTTACGTATACATCGGCCTGCCAGTCGACCGCCCCGAAATGAAGCAGTAGTTTTTTTCCGCGCATGCCGGCGGGGATGGTCACCATACGACGATACCACAGCACATTCTGCTCTCCCACCGTTTTTTCCACTCCGGAAAGGGCGGATTCAACGGCAAACGGCACGAGGATTTTACCCGCATATTTTGTGGGCATCTCTTCGTCTTTATAGCGGATCACATAGTCCCACTGCCCGTTGAGGTTCATCCACTGATCGCGTTTCATTTGCGGACGCGGATATGCTGGATGGGGAAGGGTGGGAGAAACCTGGCTGGCCCAGGGTGTCTGGATATGGTTTCCGGCGGTCTGCCAGGTCTGGGCTTTTGTGCTAAGGGTGCTTACAAGCAGGCAAAGGATGAGTGCGTGTTTCATGTTGTTTATTTTGTACTGAGGCGAAGGGTAAGGAATCTTTTCATGTAGGAGGGTTATACGACCTGGAATCCGAAGGCGTAAGGGTCATCGTCCGGATCGATGGTGATGGTGTTGTGGCCGTAGATCCGCGCCCATCCTTCGATGGAAGGACGGATGGCGGGTTTGCCATCGACCTGTGTTTCTTCTTCAATGCGTCCGGTGAAGGTAGAGCCGATGATGCTTTCGTGGATGAAGGCATCGCCGGGTTTCAGTTTTCCCTGTGTGTACCATTGGGCCATCCGGGCACTGGTGCCGGTGCCGCAGGGCGAACGATCGATGGCCTTATCACCGTAAAAGACCGCGTTTCGGGCGGTGGAGGCGGGGTTAAGAACAGCACCGGTCCATTCGATGTGAGAGCAGCCGTTGATGGTTGGATCATCCGGGTGGATGAAGGTATATTTTTCATTGATGGCTTTGCGGAGCTCCCTTGCCCAGGCAATAAGTTTATCGGCAGGGTAGTGTTCCAGCCCTTTGAAATTAGGCTGGGGATCTACGATGGCATAGAAATTGCCGCCATAGGCCACATCGAAGGTGAGCATACCCAGTTCCGGGCATTCGGCCGTGAGGCCGGTGGAATGCAGGTAGGAGGCGACGTTGATGAGGCGCACCCATTTCACTTTGCCGTTTTCTTCTCCGTATTGTATATGGACAAGCCCCGCGGGCGCTTCCATGCGAACAGTCCCCGGTGTTTTGGGTTTTATCAGTCCTTTTTCAATGGCGATGGTGATGGTGCCGATGGTGCCGTGGCCGCACATGGGCAGACAGCCGGAGGTTTCGATGAAAAGCACGGCCACATCGTTCTGCGGATCATGCGGGGGGTATAGAATCGAGCCCGACATCATATCATGTCCTCTTGGTTCAAACATCAGCCCCTTCCGGATCCAGTCGTACTCCCGCAGAAAATGCTGCCGCTTTTCGCTCATAGAGTTCCCCTGCAGGGCCGGGCCCCCTTTGGCTACCACCCGAACCGGATTGCCACAGGTATGTGCATCGATGCATTCAAAAACGTGCATGTGTAAAGTTTATCGTCCCCCCAACCCCCAGGGTCGGTGTTTAAAAATAAGTCTTTTCGTGTATCTTACGACGGATTGATACTTTTGCCATATGGAAACCTACGGTAAGATTTTGCTGATCGCGATGCCGGTATTTCTGATGCTGGTGCTGTTGGAGAAACTGTACGGCTGGTACAAAGGATTTGATACCGTCCGCAACATGGATATGATCTCCAGTCTCTCGTCGGGTGTGACCAACGTAACGAAAGATGTGCTGGGGCTCAGCATCGGTATTTTGTCGTACAGCTGGCTGGTAGACCGCATCGCAATCTACCACATCCCCGTTTCCTGGCTGACGTATCTGGTGGCGTTCATCGCCATGGATTTCTCCAGTTACTGGGTGCATCGCTGGGCACATCATATTAATATTCTCTGGAACCGGCATGTTGTACATCACAGTTCGGAGGAGTTTAATCTGGCCTGTGCACTCCGACAAAGCATTTCGGTATTCATTAATATTTTCGCATTCCTGCTGATTCCCGCCGCCATCCTCGGCATTCCGGCGAAAGTGATCGCAACGATAGCACCGCTGCATTTGTTCGCACAGTTCTGGTATCACACACGTCATATTGGAAAATTAGGGATTCTGGAAAAGATCATTGTCACGCCCTCTCATCACCGCGTGCATCATGCGGTGAATCGGGAGTACATGGATAAGAATCTGGCTGCGATTTTCATCATCTGGGACAAACTGTTTGGCACCTATCAGGATGAACTGGATACTGTACCACCGGTGTATGGTATAACCCGACCGGTTAGGACCTGGAATCCGATCCGCATCAATTTTCAGCATCTCTGGCTATTGATACAGGATGCCTGGCGGGCTGAAAACTGGTGGGATAAATGCCGCATCTGGTTCATGCCCACAGGATGGCGACCAGCCGATGTAGCAGAGAAATTTCCGGTTGCGAAAATCGAAGACGTCTACCACTTTGAAAAATACGATCCCAAAGCATCCACCGCTCTGCATGTCTGGTGCTGGATCCAGCTGGTTGCTTTACTGAGTTTCATCAGCTATCTGTTCGGAAACATCGCCGCCATCGGCAATCCGGGCATGTTCATTTATGGCGGATTCATCTTCCTCTTTGTATATGCCCTCACTGAATTGATGGATCGAAATCCGTGGTCGATCCTGTTTGAAACGCTGAAAGCTGCTTTCGGACTGGGTTTGATCTGGCAATCGGGAAACTGGTTCGGAGCAGAGTTGAGTGTGGCGAACGTTACGCTGATCATCTCCGGCTACTTCATGCTATCCTGTTTGGTTACGGCCGTTTTTGTAGTTCGCCACCAGAAAGAAGATGCTTCCAAGCTGCAGCCAGTACAGGTAGTGTAAAAATTAAACCGATGTGTTCATCGGCTTAAAAAAGGTTATGCTAACCGGCCATTCTCTACTCGCGGAATCTTCAGCGGATTGCTGTCTTTCAGTTCATCCGGAAGGAAGGTTTGCGGAACGTTCTGGTAGGAGATAGGCCTCACAAACCTTCGGATCGCATCTGGCCCTACAGAGCCAAACCGACTGTCGGTGGTGGCGGGGAATGGGCCACCATGCTGCATGCTCCAACATACTTCCACACCCGTGGGTACAGTATTTACATTCAGCCGCCCACATTTTATACTAACAATATCGGTTAGTTTTGTATGTGCCTGCAGGTCTGCTTCTGTGGCCATCAGGCTGCAGGTGAGTTGCCCATCCAGACTTAAAGCTACTTCGTTCATTTGTGCCTGGTCTGCACAGCGGATGACCAGTGAATAAGGGCCAAAAACCTCTTTATGCAGCTGTGGGTTTGCCAGAAAAGTTGCACCGCTCACTACGGCGATGGTGGGTTGACCCTCTCCGTTTGCCGGTGCCTGATCGGCGGTGGACAGCAGGGATACACCCGGTTGTGACAGCCCTTTTTCCCGATGCAGCTGATAGGCCTGGCTAATGCCGGCATGCAGCATTGGTGAGGGCTGAACAGCTCTGATCCGGGTTGAAAGTGCCTGTAAAAAAGCGTCCAGTCCTTCAGATTCCGTTGTGATGATGAGTCCGGGGTTGGTGCAAAACTGACCGACTCCCAGGGTAATGGAACCCGCCAGTTGTTCGGCCAGCCAATCCGATTGTACAGCCAGTTTTTCCGGTAATATAAAAACAGGGTTCGTACTACCCATTTCGGAGAATACAGGGATAGGTTCCGGTCGTTGCTGAGCCCAATCGTACAATTGTTTTCCGCCGCTGAAGGAGCCGGTGAAGCCTACAGCTTTCGTGTATGGGTGCATCACCAGGGCTTTTCCCACTTCGAAGGATGCGCCAAATACATGCTGGAACACACCGCTGGGCATATTGGTTTCGGCCACTGCTTCTGAGATCAGCTGCGCCACAAAGGCGGAGGTTTCCGGGTGAGCGGGATGGGCTTTTACAATTACCGGACATCCGGCAGCAAGGGCTGTTGCGGTATCACCTCCAGCGGTGGAGTAGGCAAAAGGGAAGTTGGAGGCGCCGAAGACCACTACCGGGCCCAGTGCGGTATTCATTTTGCGGATATCCGGGCGGGGAGGAACACGCTCCGGCAGAGCGGTATCGATCCGGGCTTCCAGCCAGATGCCCTGTTCGCAGGCATCGGCATAGCTGGTGAGCTGGAAGCAGGTACGGCCCCGTTCATTTTTTAGTCGGCCTTCCGGGAGATGTGTTTCCTGCATAGCCATCCGAATCAGCTCATCGCCGGAATGTTCCAGTTTGTGCGCGATACGTCGCAGGAGGGCTGCCCGTTGCGCAGGGGAGGTCTTTCTGAAGGAAAGAAACGCTTCCCATGCGGTTTCCATGGTTTGGTGAAGATCGGTCAGGGAGATATCAGGGTACATAATCAGATGGTTGGCAGTTGCGGTCGGTTAGCAAGTCCGGTTTCGATGATCGAAAGGATACGGGTTCTTTCTTCGCCTTCTACTGCAAGCCTGGGGGCGCGAACGTACTCGGAACCCAGATCGGTTGCGGCTGCAGCCATTTTGATGTATTGAACCAGTTTCGGATGAATATCGAGTTCGAGCAGGGGCATGAACCAGCGGTAGATGCGGGCCGCTTCTTCAATTCTTCCGGCTTTCACTAATTTGTAGATCACTACGGTCTCTCCGGGGAAAGCGTCTACCAGTCCGGCTACCCAGCCATGGGCACCCAGACAAAGTTCTTCCATCGCCAGGGTGTCAACGCCGCAGAGAATTCGGAGGCGATCGCCGAAGGCGTTGATCAGTCGGGTTACATTGGTCACATCCCGTGTAGATTCCTTAACTGCCGTGATATTGGGCGACTGGATCAGTTCACGGAACATGTCGATGGTGACCTCGATCTTATAATCCACCGGATTGTTGTAGATCATGATGGGCAGGGGTGTGGCATCGGCGATGGTCCGGAAATAGGTGATGGTTTCCCGGTGATCGGATTTATAGCGCATCGGAGGGAGCAGCATCAGGCCGTCTGCCCCCCAGGTTTCGGCGAGTTTTGCCTGGTGAAGCGCTTCGCGGGTAGCGCCTTCGGCGATGTTCAGCACCACGGGTACGCGTCCGGCGGTTTTTTCCAGAGCGAAGGCTACGAGTCGTTCTTTTTCTTCGATGGTAAGCACACTGGCTTCACCGAGGGTTCCGCCGAGAATGATTCCTTCCACACCGGCCGACAGCTGTGCTTCCAGGTTTTTTTCAAACATCGGAAGGTCGAGCTGATCATCTGCTGTAAAAGGGGTTAGGAGTGCGGGGAAGACGCCTTTCCATTCAAATGCTTTCATCGCTGTAAAATTTTATATCCCCTGCAAGAAAAGTATTTTTCCGGGGAATTCGTTCAGCGCAAAGGTTGAAATTCAAAAAAACATCTAACACGTTGCGTTGCAGGTTTTATCTTTAATTAAATTTTGCCGATGACAGGCCTGTCGGGGAAAATAGGACTACAGGCGGATGAAGCCGAACTGATTGATCGTCTGCGTAGAGGAGATGAATCAGCGTTTCGGCAGGTGGTGGAATCCCGGAAGGATCTGGTGTATAACACCGTGCTCGGACTGTTGCAGCACCCGGAAGATGCGGAGGATGTGGCACAGGATGTTTTTATTAAAATGTACGAATCCATTCACCAGTTCAAAGGGGAATCGGCTTTTTCAACCTGGTTATACCGCATTGCTGTGACCAAAGCACTGGAATGGATCCGAAGCCGGAAGCGGAAAAAGCGGTTTGCATTTATAACGGGATTGTTGGGGGATAACAACGAACTGCGGCATGATCCGCCGGATTTTCATCATCCGGGAGTGCAGCTGGATGATAAGGAAAGGGCCTCGAGGTTGTTCAAGTCAATCGCTAAACTTCCTGATAACCAGCGTGTTGCCTTTACTTTGCACAAGGTGGAGGGGATTCCGTATCAGGAAATTGCAGCGATTATGGAGTTATCGGTCTCTGCCATAGAGTCGCTGATACACCGGGCCAAAAACAACCTCCGGAAGGATCTGGAAGATTATTATAAGAAAAACGGGTAAAACACAATTTTTTTTAAACTAAGGCATCTATATTAGAGGATATGAAACGACTGCATCAATACCAGGAAGAAGCAGAAGCCACCCTGAACAGTCTGGAAGGACTGCAATCAGTGGGTACGGATTCGTTTTTCTACACCCGGCTCCGGGCGAGAATGGAATCGACGCCTCCGAATTTTTGGGTAAGAGCGGCATATTTTCTTTCCAGGCCAGCCGTTTCTCTCTCCATTTTATTCCTTTTGCTGTTGTTGAACGGATTCCTGATTTTTGGTGATGGACCGGAATCTGAGGAGGGACAGCAACACGATTATGTAACCCAGCAGATCTCCTATTTTGATAACCTCAATAATCCCTGACATGAAGGCGATCACATCCAATAAATGGGTTTTATTGCTGGTGGTTACGCTGGTGATTACAAATCTGGTGCTGGCATTCATTGCGTTTTCTCAAAAAAAATCTTCCAGGTCGGATAATAGTTTCAAAACGCAGGTCGGGCTTTCCGAGGAACAGGCGAAAATCTTTGAAGAAAAGAAAAAGAATTATTTCGCCCTGATGAAGCCTCACTGGGAAAAAGTGGCTGAGCTTAAAGACAGTCTTTACAGGCATTTAGGGGATGAGCGTGTTCCCGATTCACTCATTGCTTCTTATGTAGATAAATGGCATACCATCAACCGCCATTCGGATATCCAGCTGTTTCTTCATTTCAGAGAGATGCGCGCTCATTGTACGCCGGAACAGCTTCCACGATTTGATTCTGTAGTAACCAAAATGGTTACCAGGAGAAGGCGCTGATTCAACGATTCGTTTTCATTGACAATACCGGTATATTCAGTTTAGAGCTGATTTCCTCCGTTTCTGTTCCCAGCAGGAGCCGGTCGATCCAGGTATGTGGATGTGGAAACAGCACCAACAGGTCTCCTCCTTCTTTATCCAGTACCGACTGTATCGTTTCCGGTATGGAATTTTTTACCCGTATTTTCAATATTTCCTGGCCAAATTCCTGTTGAATTTTTTGTATCGATGTCTGGTCTTCAGGCAGTTCTGGTAAATAGGCATCAGACACATGAAGAAATCTGATGGTACATTGCAGGTGTACAGCCAGTTCTTTTAGTCGCTGGCTGCAATTAGTAGTGATGGGAACGCTCAGGTCGGTACATGCCCAAATTATTTTCCAGGGGTGATAGATATAACCTGTTGGGATAGCAAGTGTATCGATGGTTGGTTTTTGCAGCAGGTCCAGCGTAATGCTTCCGGAAAACCATCGGCCCATTGCTTTTCGGTGTTTATGTCCGATGATCAGCAGTTCAATGTGCTGCTTTTCAATATAGTCGATAATCGCCTGCCTTTTCCCTCCGGAGATGGCAACGGGTACTACATCGAAATGATCCTGTTTGTGAATATTCACCAGATTCCACAGGAGGTCTGTATATCCTTTCTGGATCTGACGATACTGGTCGATGTGTTCTATGTTTTCTGCTGATACGGCGAATGGCACCGTAAAAACATGCAGTACATGTAATTCTGCATAAAAATGTTTGTTGAATTCGAATCCGAATGTTAACAATTCCGAAGCGGAATCTGACAGATCAACAGCAATAAGAAAACGGCGCATATGCGGTTTTAAGCAAATTTCATACCTATGGTATGCCTGTATATTTTGGTATATTGTGGTATGATGATGCGTGGTTTATTCCTGCTGTTTTTCCCGCTGCTTTCAATAGCACAAACGGTGCGAAAAAATTCGATTGGCATGCAGCTGATGCCCATTCCGGCGGGTAGCTTTCAGATGGGCAGTTCGGCCGGTGAATACGATGAGCAGCCTGTTCATCCGGTAAAGATCAGTCGGCCTTTCCGGATGTCATCTACGGAAGTGACGAACGCGCAATATGAATTGTTTCGGCCGGAACACCGGATTCTGCGGGGGATGCAGCGGACATCCTTTCGCGATGATGATCCGGTTGTTTTTGTAAGCTGGGACGATGCGCTGGCGTTCTGCCAGTGGCTTTCGAAAAAAGAAGGCCGACATTATCGGCTTCCCACCGAAGCCGAATGGGAATACGCCTGCAGGGCAGGGTCAACGGGTTTTTATCATACGGGAGACAGTTTACCAGCGGTGTATCGGAAATACAATCCACATGGGCATGCGGGTGGATTTTCGTGGGCCACTCCGATGGATTTGCCGGAAGCGCCGGACCTACGGGTGGGTCAGACGCCGGCCAATGCCTGGGGGGTGCACGATATGCATGGCAATGTGGAGGAATGGTGCCTGGACGCATATGCTCCTTATCCTGCGTTGGCGCAGGTGGATCCTGTAATTCGAAACGGATCGTTCCGGGTAACACGGGGAGGAAGCCATACCACCGAGGCAGATGCATTGATAGAACATGCCGATCCCATGCGTCGTCTTCAGGCTCGCTACCTGAGTTCGTCGAACCGAATGGCGGCGTTGCCGGCGGATCGCAACTGGCTGATTGGCTTTCGGGTAGTGGAGGCGGATCCTGTTCCGATGTCCCTTCCTGCAGCACGTCCGTTACCGGTTTCCCATCAGCAGAAAATCGTTCCAAAAACCACAGCTGCCGCCTATTTCAGTGGTCCGATTCCTTTTATCCGGAAACCGGCACAGCCCGGCTTTCCGTTTTACTATCATCATCACCAGCCGGCGGTAACAGAACTGCCCAATGGCGATCTGTTGGCGATCTGGTACAATACGGTTCGGGAGTCTGGCAGAGAATTGCAGCAGCTTTGCGCCCGGAAGAAAGCGGGAAGTGATCGGTGGAGTGAAGCATCGCTTTTCTTTGATGTTCCGGACCGGAACGAACACGGATCGCTGGTCTGGAGCAATGGAAGAGATACGGTTTTTCATATTTCGGGGATTTCTGCAGGCAACACCTGGTATGCGCTGGCGCTGATCATGCGGTTTTCAACCGATAACGGATACCACTGGAGTGAACCGGTTTTCATCGACCCCAACTATCGGTTTCAAAACCAGGTGGTGGCCTCCATGATTCGGACATCTTCCGGCCAGCTCCTCTTTTCCTGCGATGCCAGTCCGGAAAGCTGGGGCGGCACAGTGGTATGGAGCTCGCCGGATCATGGTAAAACCTGGTTTAAACCGGCGGATGGCAAGCGGAAACCTGTTTTTGCAGAAGGACAGACCGGTGC
>CANHUD010000074.1 GCA_947463665.1 Sphingobacteriales bacterium | reverse complement strand
GAAACCCGTGCATTTAAGAAATTGACCGGTTACACCAGAAATCTGGATGAGAAAATGGTCAAGTTACAGGCAGATGGAGGTAGAATTCATGGTTCAGGTTATACCATTTTTAAGGACATTTATAGCATTTTACCTGGACATTACGCAATAGTTAAAAAAGATGGTTTGCTTGCGCAAAAGCGATGGTGGAACATAGAAAACCATTTGTGGAATTCGGTTCCAAAAACTTTAGAAGAACAAGCTGAACAATATTATGAGTTGTTTGAAGACGCCTGTAAAATCAGATTGGTGAGTGATGTGAAGGTGGCCACTGCACTTAGCGGGGGACTGGATTCAAGTAGTGTTTACAGCGTGGTAAACGGGTTGCTTAAAAAGGGCAACCTGAACCGGGTTCCGGCAGATTCACAAAAAGCTGTGGTGGTTACCTTTCCGGGCTTGGAGAACGACGAAAGGGCTTTTGCGGAAAAAGCCATTGAATATACCGGCGGAGATGCACTTTTCCTTCCTCAGGTTTATCCAAACCTTGCAGAGCAAATCACCAAAGACACCATCATGTTTGATGGGTTGAATCCCTCACCTATAACGGCTATAAGCGGCATTTACCGGGGCATGAGAGAAAATGGCATTACTGTTTCACTTGACGGACATGGAGTAGATGAGATGCTTTATGGTTACCGGGATATGCTATACAATTTATTTCAGTATTATTACAAGACCCGAGATCTTCAAAATGCAGATTTGGTCAGAAATGTAATCTTTCCAACATACCCGGATCATGATCAGCAACGCGTATTGACTAATCTGAATATGCTAATGAAGCAGGCCCGGTCTCCTTTTTCAGGAGTGAAAGCTATAGCAAAGAAACTATTGGGCCGGCAGGGGTTTGACCGCACTGAATACAGCAATTCATCAGTTCTGAAACCCATAGGCGAACCATATGACTTCAGCCACTTCAGTTACCCTGACAGAATCGTTTTCAATGAAACATTTGTAGAAACCCTGCCTGATATATTCAGAAATTTTGACCTGGCAGGAATGATGAATAGCGTGGAAATTCGCATGCCATTCATGGACTGGCGACTTGTTACATATCAATTTTCCTTGCCAATACAAAGTAAAATAGGCAGCGGCTACAACAAATTGGTTTTACGAGAGGCTATGAAAGGTAGAATGGCCGAGGAAATCCGGTTGAGACGATTAAAAATTGGAATTAGCAGTCCGGTGGCTCAATGGGTTAATTCCAAACTTAGGGAATGGGTTTCAGATTTGTGTTCAAGCACCCAATTTAGAGGGAGTTTGTTGAATGGCACGAGGAGTGCTGATGAATTTCTTCAACAGTCAGCAAACACTGCTGCAGGTCATGAACTGGTTACCAAACTGTGGATGGATATCAATCTGTATTTAATAAATAAAAATTAACAAAAATGAATATCGGCATTTTAGGATTGGGTTATGTTGGAATTGTAAATGTTGCTTGTTTTTCCAAGCTTGGCCATAAGGTTTACTGCACAGATGTAAAGAATTTCAAGGTTGATCAGGTAAAGGCAGGAAAGAGCCCCATTGTTGAACCCGAAATTGACCAACTGCTTCACGAGGGATTGAGCAAGGGTCTCATTATTGCTACCTCTGACCCCGGAGAAGTGGTAAAGAATGCAGAGCTGTTAATTGTATGCGTTGGAACTCCCAGCAAACCCAATGGAGAAGTGAATACTAGCTACATTCACAATGCCGTTGTTGAAATTGCCAGATTTCTGAATCCCGGAGACAAAAAATTTATTGCTTTTAGAAGCACAGTTCCACCGGGCACAACGGAAGCCATCTGCAATCATTATCTGTCCGGATTTGCCGATGTTACTGCGTTATTTTTCCCCGAGTTCCTTAGAGAAGGAAGTGCTGTTAAGGACTTTTTTGAGTATGGCAGGTGTGTAATTGGTTGTGATAGCCATTCGCAAATTCAACGCCTTGCAGAGGTATTGCATGTGTGTAAGGAAGCCCCCTTGTTTATTACCGATTTAAAAACCGCGGAATACTCTAAATATATAGACAATAGCTTTCACGCCTTGAAGGTGGTGTTTGCCAATGAAATTTTTGGCCTTGCCAATGATTTGGGAGTAAATGTGGAGGATGCGCACAAAATCTTTACCGCAGACAACAAATTAAATATTTCTTCCCGCTACTTTAGGCCCGGAATGCCATTTGGAGGCAGTTGCCTACCCAAGGATGTAAGGGAAGTGCAACATTTACTGAATAAATCTGATAGGAGTTTTTCCATTCTAAACAACCTCATTCCCAGCAATGAGCAATACATCAATCGGCTGTATGAGCAAATTGTATCAACAGGTAAAAAGAAGATAACCCTCATTGGTCTGACCTTCAAGAATTATTCTGATGATCTAAGAGAAAGCCCGGTATTGAAACTTCTCAACAGTCTATTGGAGTTGGGGATTGATGATATTTCAATTTGGGATGAGGATTTAAATATGGAGACTGTAAGAATTGATTTCGCGCATTTGTATCTGAAAGTAAAAACCTTTGAAGAGGCCATGCGGCATGGAGAATTGGTGGTGGTTTCCAAGAGGTATCTTGATATGGTTTTGAAAAATCGTAATCATAGTCAGGTAATCCTGAATTTCAGCGATAAACAGTATAGCCAGGAAGCAGGAATCACCAATCTGTTCGGCTGATATATGCGTTTATGGTACATATATCTGGGCGGAAATGATCCGGGCAGCAGCGTCCAAAGGAAAGCTGTTTGTCAGATCAATGAGTTAAGACATCATGGCATAGATGCACAAGGTATATTCTTTACCCCGCTGGTGAAGGAGAATATGGATCTTTCTGACCATGTCCGGGTGATCAGGGTGCCGGATTTTGTTTCAAACAGGAAGTATTTCAGGAATTACTACGAGGCCCAGGCTGCTTACCGGTTTATTCAGGATTATCTGAACGTGCATGAAAGTGAATTTGATTTTATTTTTCTGCGACATGGTACCACAGGTTCTGAATATTTCAAACTATTAAAAGCATTCGGAAAAAAAATATTCCTGTACATTCCGAGTAATACGATAGCCGAGAATTTCAGGGAAAGGCAGGCTGCACCCGCGAATGGATTTGTCGGTTCCTGTTTTCGCTGGTGGGAGTACTTCAGGTATTTTTATATTTACGAAAAGCGGCTCATCCGCAGTTATCTGAGTAAGCAGAGTGGGGTAGTGGTATTTACCAATGAGTTTGCCGGTATATTGAGACGTCAGGCAAAGGGCCGTGTGAATTTTATCTGTAACAGAGACGGAGCAGATTGTGAACATGTGAATCCACGAAGCGCTGACCCCGACAGAACAGGCAAGGTTAAACTCTTATTCATGAAAGGCAGCAGCATGGCCCAGCCCTGGTCGGGTATAGATCGGTTGATAGAGAGTATCGCCGCCGGAGGAAAAGACCGGTTTGAGCTGTACATCACCGGAAAGGTTGTTGATGAATCTTGGAAAAAATATGATTTTGTGAAACTGACCGGTCGTTTATCCGCAGAAGATTTGAGGACGTTAACGGATCAGGTGGATCTGGGGGTCAGCAATCTGGCCAATTACCTGATTGGCTTTAATGAAACCACCAATCTGAAAAGCCGGGAATATTTTGCCTGCGGTCTGCCCTTTATTCAGGCCAACAGCATGCCTGATGTGGATGGTACCATTGCTGCTCAGTATTATTTAAATCTACCCAATGATGACAGCATGATTGATATGGATCTGGTGTATGAATTTGCTATGAAAATGAGGGCAGATCGCCACCACATTCAGCAAATGAGAAACTTCGCGGAAGAACACCTGGACTGGAGGGTTACGGTAGGTGAATTGAGTAAAATGCTGAAAGAACAGGCTTCGGCCTAACAGACCAGATGATCAGTCATACCTGGAACAACATTGGGATACAGGACATCAAGGGCATACTCTGCGATCTGGATGATACCCTGTATGCCTATGAACCCTGTAACAAAGCCGGTTATGCGGCGGTTAGGCAACTGGCCTGCGAAAAGTTCGCTATCCCGGGCGAAGCGTTCGATGAATATTGGAAACAGGGCAGGCAGGTGATACACCACGACCTGGCGTCTTTCGGGGCCGGACATTCGCGCCTGCTTTACGCGCAGAAAGTAGCGGAACAGTACTTCGGACATACCCATCCGGAGTTTACCCTGCTGGCCGAAGAGGCTTATTGGTCGGCTTTTCTGGACCGCATGGAATGGGATGCAGATGCCAGGTCGTTCCTGGAACGCGCGCAGCAGGCCGGGCTCGACATTTGCATCGTGACCGACCTGACCGCCCAGATACAGCACCGCAAGTGGCTGAAACTGGGTCTGGGTGCGCATGTGCGTTACATGGTGAGTTCTGAAGAGGCCGGCTATGAAAAACCTGAGCCCGCGATCTTTAAACTTGCACTGCAGAAACTCGGTATGAAACCTGAAGAAGTCATCATGATCGGCGACAGCCTGCGCAAGGATGTGCAGGGGGCCGAAGTCATGGGCATCAGGGCATATCACATCAAAAGGGAGGCATGATTATATGGGCTGGCTGGGCATAGAACTCACCGATAAACTGGGACGAAGCAAGGTGCCACTCAGGAAATCACGGCTTTTCTGGGGAGGTTTTTTCATCAAACTATTGCTATCTCTGCTGTTTGCTTCCTCTTACCTGAAAGAGCAGTTTGCTCCTTTTGCCGGGCAGTTCATCAGCAGCGGTCTGGGTGACCCTTATGCCTGGTTCACTGAGCATGGTCAGGGAACGGAATTTCCTTATCCACCTCTAATGCTCTGGTTTTTCAGCCTGCCTGCCCTGATTTTGTCGCCGCTGACCGGCGTTTCAGCGGCTGAGTTCGGTATGTGGGAGAGCTTTATCTACCGGGTTCCCCTGTTTATGGCCGACCTGGCCATCCTGTTTGTGCTCATGCGCTGGCTCAAAACCCGCATCAGGCAGGTGCTTAAATGGTACTGGCTTTCTCCGGTGCTCATCTACATTAATTATTTCCACGGGCAGCTCGACGTTATTCCCATTGCCCTGCTTTTTATCAGTCTTTACCTGCTGTTCAGGGAACGCATGCTGCCGGCCTATGCGCTGCTGGCGGCTTCGGTGGCCTGCAAAACCAACATGGTGGTGGTGCTGCCCTTTGTATTGCTTTACCATTTCAGGCAGGCCGGTGAAAACGTCAGAGGTCCGCTGACCGGCTTCGGCTTGTTTTCTGCGCTGGTGCTGCTGTTGAATCTGCCTTATCTGGGTTCTGCGGGCTTTATCAGCATGGTGTATAACAACCCGGTTCAGACCCAGGTGTTCGATCTGTTTTACCAGTTCAATCAGAACCTGCGGATATACTTCAACCCCGGGGTGTTCTTTGTGCTGGTGCTTTGGTACTATACCCTGCGCTTTGTCAACCGCGACCAGCTTACCCTGTTCCTCACCTTCGGCTTTCTGGCGCTGACTCTGATGGTGGCGCCCATGCAGGGCTGGTATTACTGGATATTTCCCCTGTTCATTTATTTTATCATCAAACAGGGAGCCAGGGAACGTCAGATGTTTGTATTGCTCAGCCTGATGTACTTTGTGTATTTTGGCCTGACGCCCAACTGTGATTATTTCAATTCGGCCAATCTGCCTGTCCTAAATGAGATGATGTCCGGCCTTTCGGACATTCAACCGGGTGAAAAGCCACTGAACATCGCCTTTACCCTTCTGCAAACCACGCTGCTCCTGGCCGGGGTGCTGGTGTACCGCAGGGGCATCAGCAGCAACATACAGGCCAAGTTCCTGTCTCAACCCTACCTCCTTGGCATAGGTGGCGACAGTGCGGCCGGTAAATCCACCCTCACCCGCGATCTGGAGGCCATATTCGGAACCTCCAGTACCACCGTCATCCGCGGAGATGACATGCACCGCTGGGAGCGGGGTGATGAAAACTGGAAAACCCATACCCACCTTGATCCCAAGGCCAACCGCCTGCATTTGGATCTGGCGCATACCCGGCAACTGAAGACCGGGCAGAACATTCAGCGCAGTAATTATGACCACAACACCGGCCGCTTTACCCTGCCCAGGTTCATAAAACCCAACAAGCTGATCATCTTTGAGGGATTGCACAGTTTTTACCTCAAGGATCAGAGTGAGATCTACGACCTGAAAATCTACATGGAGCCCGAAGAACAGTTGCGGGTTTGGTGGAAGGTGAAGCGCGATGTGGCCAAGCGCAGCTACAGTCCGGATCAGGTGCTGCAGCAACTGCAGCAGCGCGAGGAAGACTCGGAGAAGTTCATCCGCAGCCAGCGGGGCAGGGCCGACATGGTGGTGACCTATTACGCACTCACTGCTCCCGATATCAGCCGCCTGGAAGATGAACCGGAAATCGGCATGCGCCTGAGTCTGTCGGAAAACATACACATAGATCTGCTGCTGGAATTGCTGGGACAGCTGGACGGCCTGACCATCAGGCACCGCTATGCCGACAACCTCCAGGAAATGGAAATCACCGGCCAGATCAGTGGACAGGACATCGCCATGATGGCCTGGGAACTGTTGCCGGAGCTGGAAGAAATCGGCATCAATGACCCGCAGTGGGGCGAAGGTTACAACGGCCTGCTGCAGCTGATTACGGTGTATGTGATCTTTAACAAAATCTACCTGGGACTGTGATGCGCAATGACCATATCGGCAACGGCGTGGCCGCACACAGGGGCAACATGTCAGTGACCGCCGAAAACACCATGGAAGCATTCGTCAGCGCTGCTGATCTGGGCTGCGACTGGCTGGAACTGGATATACAGAAAACCCTGGATGGCCACCTGGTGGTAACCCACGATGCCCATACCCTGCGCACCTGCGGCGTGGATTTGTCCGTGGCCGGCAGCACGCTGGAACAGCTGCGCCGGCTCAATTTTGGTGCTTATCTGCAGGACGGCCGGCAGTACAGGCTTCCCCTGCTCAGTGAAGTGTTTGAACTGGTCAAACAGCGGGGCATGAGAGTTACTATTCAGCCCAAGTGCAACGGCGCTGTGATTCCTGCCATCAAACTGGCAGAAGACATGGGCGCGAAAGACAGGATAGCCTTTAATGAACTGAACTGTGAATACCTCGTGGAAGCCAAACTGCAGGATCCCTCCATACCCGTATTCTGGGACCGGTTGCCGGACACAGATTTGCAAACGGATCTTCACATAGCCCGTACCCACGGGTTTGAGTGCCTGATGTATGTATTGAACGGCCTGGAGAAAACGGTGGTGGATACCGTGCGTGAAGCAGGCTTTGAGTGCGGGGTATGTGTGGTGAATGATGCTGCTGACATGGACCGCTTCCTCAGCTGGGGTGTGCGCATGTTTTACACGGATTTTCCGGGATTGTTGCTGAAAAAGAAATGAAAATTGTAATACCCATGACCGGTCAGGGAAGCCGCTTTAAAAAAGCCGGCTACGAAACCTACAAGGCCCTGATAGAAATACACGGCAAGCCCGTGATTCAGCATGTAGTGGAGATGTTTCCGGGTGAAACCGATTTCATCTTCATCTGCCGCAACGATATGCTGGAGGAAACGGATCTTAAGGAACTGCTGCTGAAGCTGGTACCCACGGCCAGGGTGGTGGGCATGGACGCCCACAAGCACGGTCCGGTTTACACCATGACCAGCGTGTTTGACCTGATTGACGATGATGAACCCGTGATCTGCAACTACTGTGATTTTGCACAGGTGTGGGATTACAGCCATTTTAAATCGTATGTGGGTGATACCGGCTGCGATGGCGCCGTGATCTGCTATACCGGGTTTCATCCTCACCTGCTGCATCCGCACAACATGTACGCCACCTGCCTGACGGATGAACACATGAACATGCTGGAAATTACCGAAAAGCACGACTATGTGACCGACCGCGAAAAGGGCTACTACAGCGGTGGCACCTACTATTTTAAAAAGGGCAGCTATATCCGGAAATACTTTCAGGAACTGATGGACAAGGATGTGCGTGCGGTAGGTGAGTTCTTCATCAGCCTGCCATACAACTTCATGGTGCGCGACGGGCTGAATGTGAAAGTGTACGATCAGGTGCCTTTTTTCTGTCAGTGGGGAACCCCGGAAGACATGCAGGAATACCAGGCATGGGCCGATATTTTTGAAAATTATCACTATGGTGAATAAACTGATACCCATGGCCGGCGCCGGTAGCCGATTCGCCATGAAGGGATACGACACGCCCAAGCCCCTGCTGCCGGTCATGGGTAAGCCGATGGTGGTGAGTGCGGCCCGCGACCTGCCCGGCCAGGACGAAAACCTCATCTTCGTGCTGCGGGACACGCATATTGCGCAGTTCGGCATTGACCAGGTATTGAATGAACATTTTCCCGGCAATCGTCAGGTGATCATAGATCATCTCACCGAAGGGCAGGCCAGCACCTGCCTCATGTCCAGGGATCTCATCAACAATGATGATGAGCTGCTCATCGGGGCCAGCGACAATGGCATGATTTACGATCAGGCCTGGTTTGAAGAACTGAAGAAAACAGCAGATGCCTTGGTGTTTACCTTCCGCGGCAACCCCACGGTGGTGCCCAACCCAAAAGCATACGGCTGGTGCGTGGTGGGCGAAGACGGCCTGAACATCACCGAGGCCAAGGTAAAGTACGACATGCCCGACCCCATCAACAATCATGCGTATGTGGGCGCCTTCTGGTTCAGAACCGGCAAACTGTTTGTGGAGGCCGCTGAACGCATGATCAGCCAGAACCGCCGTGTGAACGGCGAATTCTATGTTGACGAATGCATCAATGATGTGATTCAGATGGGCTTCACGGCCAAAGTGTTCGAAATGCAGCACTATATCTGCTGGGGAACGCCCAATGACTATAAGACATTCACCTATTGGCACGATTACTATCTGTTAAAGAAATCCGGAAAACCCTATGCTCTCCATCGTTCTGCCCTGTTATAACGAAAGGGACAATATTTCAGCCCTGATGCAACGGCTGGATGAGGTGGCCGCAAGGCATGCCGATCTGGAAATCCTGCTCGTAAACAATGGTTCCACCGATGATTCGGCGGCGGTTTTCGAACAGGAACTGGCCGGCCGCAACCGCAATGTTTTTAAGGTTGTGAATGTAGAGAAGAACATCGGCTACGGTTTCGGGATCCTCAGCGGGCTGAGAGCTGCCAAAGGCGATGTGCTGGCGGTTACTCACGCCGACCGGCAGACCGATCCGCTTGATGTACTGCGTGCGCTGGAAGTGTATGAGCAGAACGGGGACGATATGCTGATGGTAAAAGGCGCCCGAAAAAACCGTAAACTCAGCGAGGCGGTTTTCAGCTATGTCATGGGGCTGCTGGCCTCTGTGGTGCTGGGTAAAAGGCTGACCGAAATCAACGCGCAGCCCAAGCTCTTTAGCCGCAAATTCTTCGAAATGGTAGATAAACCGGCTCCCAATGATTTTGCCCTTGATACCTACTTGTTATATGAGGCCAAGCAACTAGGCAGGGAGGTGGAAAT
>CANHUD010000073.1 GCA_947463665.1 Sphingobacteriales bacterium | reverse complement strand
TTCCAGCTTCCGTCCGGATGCTTCCTGAAATTTACGGAAGGCCTCGGTGACCTGGGCGCCAAGAGCCTCTATATCTGTTTCGGGATCGCCTGCTTTATAGGGAACTTTGAAACCACTTCCCAGATCAATGCATTTGAGATCAGGGAAATAACGGGTCAGATCAAAAAGCACCTTCAGCCCCTCCAGGAAAACACCAATATCTTTAATATCCGATCCGGTGTGTATATGAATGCCCGCCACCTTCAAACCGGTATTGTTCAGGATCCGCTCTACCTCCCCTATCTGGCTGATGGAAATCCCGAATTTACTGTCGACATGCCCGGTAGAAATCTTAATATTCCCTCCGGCCATGATGTGCGGGTTGAACCGAATGATCACCGGATAACTGCCTCCTACCTGCTTTCCAAACTGCTCAAGAATCGAAAGGCTGTCGATGTTAATATTTACCCCAAGTTCTCTGGCCTCCATGTACTCCGAAAGATCGGTACAGTTAGGCGTAAAGATGATATCAGACGGACGGAAGCCCGCCATGAGTCCGAGTTTCACCTCATTAATGCTGACGCAATCAATTCCTCCGCCCAGCTGCCGGATCAGTCGAAGGATATTCAAATTGGTCAGTGCCTTGCAGGCATAAAAAAAACGGGAACTCGTTCCGGAAAAAGCTGCCGACAGGCGGGCATACTGGAACGCTATGCGGTCCGCATTATACACATAAACCGGTGTTCCAAATGTCTGGGCAATCTCACTTAACTGGTTGTTCGATAAAACGGGTTTCATGCGCTGCAATTATTCGCTGGTGGGTGGTTCGGGTTCTGAAGGATTCTCCGGAGTTTCAGGAGTTTCAGGGGTTGTTGTATCCTCCTCTTGGGGTATTTCCGGAGCGATGGGAGCATCCGTGCCAGGCTCTTCCGGCTGATCAGGCTGCGTAATCAGTTCGCCTTCTTCCGACACAACCAGTGCGGCACCGCCTTCCACGTCAAAATGATCGGCATTTACCAGTGTAGGCGATACCATTTGCTCTGCCAGCACCTCACTGATCTTGGGCAGTTCTTCTGCCGAATTGATGCCGAAATAGTCCATAAAAGTCCGGGAGGTTGCATAGACCAGTGGTTTCCCCGGTAATTGTTCATTGCGTCCGGTAATGACGATAAGCTCTTTTTCCAGCAGTTTCTGCACGCTGTAATCGCTGCTCACCCCTCGGATCGCTTCGATCTCCCCTTTGGTGATCGGCTGCTTATAGGCAATGATGGCCAGCGTTTCGATGGCTGCAGTAGACAATCGTTTCAAAAATTTATCTCCATTGAGCTGCGCGATGGTCTTGTGGTAATCCCGCTTGGTCAGGAATTGCCAGCCACCACCACTTTGCCGCAATTCAAACGGATAGAATTCCGATGCATATTTCTCCCGAACACCATCGATCGAAGCCTCTACCTGATCGATCGTGATCTTGTCTTCCATAAACCCGAAGGCCTGGTTCACCAGTTCCACCACATCGAGTGCGGTAAGCGGTTTTTCACTTGCAAACAAGAGGGCTTCAATGTGCAGAATGAGGTTGGAGATTTCCATGTCTGTTAAATAATAAAAGTCAGAAGCAGAAAAGTAAATGTACTCGTTCGGCCTCTGACTTTCGCATGTAGAATATGATTCGGTTATCCCTGAAGCGCTGCCGCACCACTCACGATCTCAGTAAGTTCAGTTGTGATGGCCGCCTGACGAGCGCGGTTATAGGAGATTTTCAGACTCTTAAGCAACTCATTGGCATTTTCTGACGCTTTGTCCATAGCGGTCATCCGTGCTCCATGTTCAGAGGCATGGGCATCGAGAATGGCTTTGAACAACTGAGTATTCAGGATCTTAGGCATCAGTTCTGCAATCAGTTCCTCACGCGCCGGATCAAAAATAAAATCTGCCTTTGTAGTCTTTCCTGCAACGGGTGCTGCTTTTGGAATTGGCAAAAACCGCTCCACCACAAAACGCTGGGTGGCTGCATTCTTGAACTCACTGTACACAATTTCTACCACGTCAAACTCCTTCGCTGCAAAAGCCTTCACCGCACGCTGGGCGATTTCCTGAACAGAGGCAAACGACAAACGAAGAAATGTATCCCTGTAATCGGTGTTGACCGCATAATTCCTGCGCTGAAAAAATTCAGCTCCTTTTTTACCTATGCCCCAGATCTCTACGTTACCCTGTGACAGCTGAGCCCCGTATTTCTCATCAATGGTAACTTTGGCCAGTTTGGCAACATTGGCATTGTATGCACCGCAAAGTCCGCGATCAGAGGTAATAACGATAAACAGCACTTTTTCTACCGGTCTTTCTACCGCCAGATTTACACCAAGATCCCCTCCTTCCACACTGCTCACAATATTGCTGAGCATCTCCTGAAGCTTTTTGGCGTAGGGGCGCATCTGCACGATGGCATCCTGCGCTCTCCTGAGCTTGGCCGCACTCACCATCTTCATGGCCTTGGTGATCTGCTGGGTAGATTGAACCGATTTAATCCTGTTCCGTACTTCTTTTAATTGACCGGGCATATAGGAAATTCTTATTCGGGTGCAAAGATAATAAATTCAGGGAATCTCCAGCCTGCGAAGAGCCTGCCTTCAGAAGAAAAAACCCGGCCAGTGGGTTGGCCGGGTTAGCAGATCGATCAGAAACTTCGCATACGTATTTCCGAGCCCTGTGTCTGGCTGCCTGTTGTATTCTGCCCCCCAAACCGGTTCAGCCGGTAAGTAAACGTGAGCATGAAATAGCGGGTAAGCCGGTTCACACGGGTATCTGTAATGAAGTTGGCACTAACGGTGCGGCTGATGTTCTTGTTCTGATTCAGGATATCAAAGCCCGATAACCGGATAAATCCGTTTTTCTTTTTAAATACGGTCTTTTCAAGCGACCCATTCAGCAGGGTCACGTTCCCGTTAACCCCACTGGCCAGTCCAATATTGATCACATGCTGCAGGTCGTACCGGAAAATGATCCCACCGGGCAGATCGGCCCGGCTATTCGAAGTCAGTACCCAGGAGCCGAAATTATAGTTCTGTTCCGGACGGAGCGAGTACCGGGTGGTCTGGTTGCTGTACCGTGCCCCCATATCAAATTCAAACCATTCTTTCAGATTGTACTCAAAATTGAATCCCTGAGAGAACACAAGATCCTTACCAATGTTACGGGCACTGTCTACCAGCGCCACATCATTGGTATAATTTACGGCACCATTCAGACTGAACACATAAGTACGGTTCTGGAATGGCTTGCTCCAATTGTAAAATCCGGTCATCCGGTAAAACCCGTTCACGTTTTCCGGACGGGTCAGTCGTGCCCCCGTATTCCCCAGCCAGATCACATTGTTGGTGATCTGGTTCTGGATCAGAGAACCGTTGATACCCAGAAACAGGGTACGGCCTGAAGAGAAATTGAAATTGTTGAAGGTCCCGTTCATGCTATGCTGAACGGCGGGTTTCAGATTGGGATTACCAACCGACTGGTTCTGCGGATTGGAATTATCGAGGATCGGCTGCAACTGGGTAAACGATGGATTCTGAACATTTCCCTGGTAATTGAAATTCAATCCTTTTGTACGAGTGAAATTGTACTGGAATCGGGCAATCGGCAACATATTTACCCGACGCTGCGGCTGATAAGCGCTGTCTTTCGTTAAGGAATATCCTTTCAGCACTACGGGCAAAGCCGTGGCTCCCAATGTATAGTTATACTTTTTCTTTACGGTTCGTATGCTGGCACCGATGCGCTGTTCGGTAAAATCGTTTTCAAATGCATTGCTCAGATTCGGTACAAAAACCGGCACGCCGGTACGCAGATCGAAGGTCTCCCCATCGTTCAGCACATAATTGTTTCGGAACGAATAGCTCAGGTCCATATACCGGTCCTTCACGATTGGTTCTGTGTACACCAGCCGGGTATTGATGCTGCTGCTTTTATTATCCTGCCCGCGAACCTGATCCGTAATCTGGGTACGTGCAAAGGGCAGGAAAAACTCCGTATAGTTAAACGAGTTCCGGTCGTTCTGATTCCGGCTGCTGCTTAGATTCGTATTAATACTGAGGTTACGGCCACGCTTCTGAAACTTATGGTTGTACAGCACGTTCAGGTTCAGATCGGGCGACCTTGAGCCCGTGGTATCGCCACTATTACCCAGCTGGCTTCTGATGCCTTTATCGTTGAACTGATCAAAAACCACCGCATTGCGGTTGTCGCTCTCCGAATAAGAAAACTGAGGAATGATCTTAATATAATTAAACGAATCGATGTTGTATTCCAGGTTCAGATTCAGGCGATGGGTCTTTGACGAATTCTGGAATATCGTGTTTCTGTTGTCGATGAATTTGGTTGCCGTAGCCAGATTCTGTTGGTTCACATCCCGTAATCCATCTGTCACCCGATCCGTTAGCGTGTAGCTTCCGTAAACCGATGAGCCCTTGCTCTTTTCGAAATCATGCCGGAAGTTCGCACCGAGCGACTGCGTAGTGGAGATACCATCCTGACCGCCGGCGTTTCCGCCACCGCCACCACCAACAGCTACAGCAAACCCACGTCCGCCTCCGCCACTGAAACCGCCACCTCCGCCACCGTCGCGGTTAAACAGGCTGGCGTTGATATTATTGCTGTTTCCAAATAAAGAAAACTGGGTATTGTTCTGAAAAAGGTTCACATTTCCGTTGATCTGGTAACGATCCTGCGTACCCCCACCGGCGGTGATCCGGCCAAACATACCTTTGTTTTTATCCTTCTTAAGCTGCAGATTCAACACTTTTTCCGGCTCACCGTCGCGGATGCCGGTAAAGTTTGATTGGTCGCCATAATCATCGATTACCTGAACTTTATCGATCATATCGGCCGACAACTCCCTGGTGGCGGTCTGTACGTTCCCGGAAAAGAAGTCCTTACCGTTCACTTTTACCCGCGTCACCTGCTTTCCCTGAGCCGTAACATTTCCATCTTTATCCACAGCCACACCGGGCAGTTTCTTCAGCAGATCCTCCACCAGTGCATTGGGCTTGGTTTTGAAGGAATCCGCTTTGAACTCCACCGTATCCTCTTTGATAAGTACAGGAGGAGTAGTGATCACAATCTCCTGCATGTTCATATAGGAAGGCAATAAAGGAAGTGATCCTACATTGATCTTCAGCGTGTTGGCATCTGTAACTTTCTTTTCGACCTCGATGAAACCGGTAAAACTGACCCTTACCGTAAAGGGCCGGTTCTTTACCTGGGTGAACCGAAATTCACCCTGTGTATTGGTAAGCATCCGAAGGGTGTCACCGGGTGTTTCATAAAATAAGGCAACCGATGCACGGGCTACCGCCGCCTGGGCCGTATCCACTACTTTTCCCTCCACGGTGCGCAACTCCTGCGCATGGGAAAAAAGGGCCGTAAATAGCAGAAAAGCAGTTAATCCGAAAGCTGAGATGTGTCGCATAAATATATAAGATGCCAAAGATACCATTAACCTTCGACAGACTTCGTAGTTTGTGATGAAAGGCGGATGTAGTAATTACGTAAATTTGCCGACTATGTTGAAGTTTCTTAGTAAAATATTCGGTGGAAGTAAGTCGGACAAAGACGTTCAGCGTATCAAACCCCTGGTCCAGGCCATCAACGGTCATTTTGCCTCGTACCAGTCGCTCAGCAACGACCAGCTGCGGGGGAAAACCCAGGAATTCCGGGAACGGATCCGCGAACACCTCAGCGGGATCGACCAGCAGATCAGTGATCTGAATACTCAGGCGGAAGCCCTTCCCATAGACGATATCAATGGCCGGGACGAACTCTACAAGCAGGTAGATGAACTGCGGAAAGACCGCAATAAACAGATCGAGGTCATCCTCGAAAACATCCTGCCGGAAGCCTTTGCGGTGGTGAAGGAAACCGCCCGCCGCTTTTCCGCCAGCCCGGAAATCGTTTCAACGGCTACCTGGCTCGACCGCGACCTGAGTGTAAAGAAAGACTATATCCGGATCGAAGGCGATCAGTCCATCTTTAAAAATACATGGACGGCCGCGGGCAACCAGGTCACCTGGAACATGGTACATTACGATGTCCAGCTCATCGGCGGTACCATCCTGCATGAAGGAAAGATCTCCGAAATGGCCACCGGTGAAGGTAAAACACTCGTATCCACCCTGCCGGCCTACCTCAATGCCCTGGCCGGGGAAGGCGTGCATATTGTGACGGTCAACGATTACCTGGCCCGCCGCGACTCAGAATGGAACGGCCCGGTTTATGAGTGGCTGGGGCTTACGGTGGACTGCATCGATAAGCACGATCCCAATGGCGATAACCGCCGGAAAGCCTATCTGTGCGACATTACATACGGTACGAATAATGAATTCGGATTCGATTACCTGCGCGACAACATGGTGCATTCCAAAGATGAGATGGTGCAGCGCCGCCATCATTTTGCCATGGTGGATGAGGTAGACAGTGTTCTGATCGATGATGCGCGTACGCCGCTGATCATCTCCGGTCCTGTACCCAAAG
The DNA here is from genome assembly GCA_947463665.1 of Sphingobacteriales bacterium. Lineage (GTDB taxonomy): Bacteria > Bacteroidota > Bacteroidia > Chitinophagales > Chitinophagaceae > Pollutibacter. The sequence goes on along the minus strand of CANHUD010000073.1, from coordinate 3,018 downwards.
GAGATGAACAGCAGTATCATCTGCTCAAACCAAGGATCGCCCAGCTGGTGGAAGTCCAGAAACAGGTGGTCACCAAATCCCTTACCGAGGCCAAGCGCCTGCTGGCGGAGGGTAAAGATGCCGACGGCGATGGCGGATTGTTCCTGATGCGCGCCTGGCGGGGGTTGCCGAAGAACAGCGCTCTGATCAAATACCTAAGTGAGCCCGGGATCAAAGTGAAACTGCAGAAAGCGGAGAACTATTTCCTCGCTGAACAGCAGAAACACATGCCGAAAGTGGATGAAGAGCTGTATTTCCACATCGATGAGAAGAACAACCAGGTAGAACTAACTGAAAAAGGACTGAACTACATCACCAAATCGGGCGAAGACCCTAATTTCTTTGTACTGCCGGATCTTAGTACAGAATTGGCCGACATTGATAAACTGGATGCAGATGCAGATGAAAAACTGCATAAGAAAGAAGCCCTGCTTCAGGATTATTCGCAGAAGGCCGATCGGATCCATACCGTTCAGCAGTTGCTGAAAGCCTACACGGTATTTGAAAAAGACGTCGAATATGTGGTGATGGACGGCGCCGTGAAAATTGTGGATGAGCAGACCGGTCGTATCCTCGAGGGCCGCCGCTATTCCGACGGGCTGCACCAGGCGATCGAAGCGAAGGAAAACGTGAAGATCGAAGCCGCCACGCAGACCTACGCTACCATTACCCTGCAGAATTATTTCCGGATGTATCATAAACTGGCCGGTATGACCGGTACAGCGGAAACCGAAGCAGCGGAATTGTGGAACATCTACAAACTCGATGTGGTGTCTATCCCCACCAACCTGCCGCTGGTGCGGAAAGATAATGAGGACATGGTGTACAAGACCAAACGGGAGAAATACAAGGCGGTAATTGATGAGATTGAACAATTGCGGGAAGCCAAGCGTCCGATCCTGGTAGGTACTACATCTGTGGAAGTCAGTGAGCTACTGAGCCGGATGCTGCAGGCCAAAAAAATTCCGCATAATGTACTGAATGCCAAGCAGCATGCCCGCGAAGCCCAGATCGTACAGGAAGCCGGTATGCCGGGGAACGTGACCATCGCCACCAACATGGCCGGTAGGGGTACCGACATCAAGCTCGGCCCCGGGGTACGCGAAGCCGGTGGTCTGGCCATCATTGGTACCGAAAAACATGAGAGTCGCCGGGTGGACCGCCAGCTCCGCGGACGGGCCGGTCGCCAGGGAGATCCGGGAACCACGCAGTTCTATGTATCACTGGAAGACGATCTGATGCGGATGTTCGGTAGTGACCGGATTGCCTCCCTCATGGACCGTATGGGCTACAAGGAAGGCGAAGTGATCCAGCACAGCATGATCACCAAGAGCATCGAACGGGCGCAGAAAAAAGTAGAAGAGAACAACTTCGGTATACGGAAGCGTCTGCTGGATTATGATGATGTGATGAACAAGCAGCGCACCGTGATCTATTCGAAACGCCAGCATGCGTTGTTTGGAGAGCGGCTTGCGCTGGACCTCGACAATGCCTTCTATTCTGTGGCAGAGGAACTGGTATCCGGTTTCCGTGCACAGGGTGATCACGAAGGCTTCAAAGTGGCGGCCATCATGCATTTTGCAATCGATACCACCATCACGGAAGATGAACTCGTGAAAGGTGATCTTCATACGGTGGTCAACAAATTTTATGAAGAAGCCATCGGGAACTACAACCGTCGGAAATCCGAGATGATGCGTCAGGCCGTTCCGGTCTTCCAGAACGTTCGCCAGCAGCAGGGAGCACACATTGAAAACGTGGTGGTCCCGTTCACTGATGGTAAAAAAGGCATCAATGTAGTGGCCAGTCTTGATAAAACCGTTCACACAGAGGGACGCGAACTCGCATCCGCACTGGAAAGAAGCATCACCCTTGCCGTGATCGACGATTCCTGGAAAGAGCATCTGCGTGCGATGGATGATCTCCGCCAGAGTGTGCAGACGGCCGTGTATGAGCAGAAAGATCCACTGGTTATTTACAAGGCCAGCGCCTTTGAACTGTTCTCGAATATGAACAGTGAGGTGAACCGGGAAATTGTTTCCTTCCTTTGCTACTGTGGTATTCCGATACAGGACAATCAGCAGACCATCCGGGAAGGTCGTGAACAGAAGACTGATATGAGCCGGATGAAGGTCAAAAAAGAGGAACTGGTAAGTGAGACAGGTGGCCGGGAACCCCTAATGGAACCGGAGAATGAATATCATGATCCGTCTGTTCAGAAACAGGAGCCTGTACGTTCCGGACCCCGCGTGGGCCGAAACGATCCCTGCCCCTGCGGTAGCGGTAAAAAGTTTAAGGCCTGTCATGGAACAAACAGTTAGAGATTAGCGGTTAGAGGTTAGAGGTTAATCTCTAATCTCTAACCGCTAATCTCTAACCACTAACCACTAACCACTAACCGCCAATCAACGACCATGAAATATCTCATCCTAATTATCTCATTCTTCCCGCTCTCCCTCTTCTCCCAGGTGGTGGTACAAAAAGATCCCCGGGTGGATCTGCTGTTGAAAATGCAGGAAGAGGTGAATAAAAAAGCGTATCTGGAAAACAACCGCTCGGTACAGGGCTTCCGGGTGCAGGTGATCAATACCAATAACCGGCAAAAGGCGCTGGAGGTAAAGACCCGGCTGATGAGGGAGTACCGGGACCACAAGACCTATCTATCCTACCAGTCGCCCTATTTCCGCATCCAGATCGGTAATTTCCGTACACGGGCTGAAGCCGAAGGATTGCGCAACCAGCTGCTGCGTATCTACCCTTCCGGCATGCTGGTGGTACCATCAATCGTAGAGTTGAAGGCGGAAGATGAAGAAGCCTTGTAAAGGCGGCCATCATTGGCCAGACTGGCGTATCTTTGCACCATGATCGCAGCGCGCATCCGGCAACTTGCCTCCGCTTATGCGGCAGACACCATCGCCATCCGGCATCATTTACATGCCCATCCTGAACTCTCCTATCAGGAGTTTCATACATCTGCAT
>CANHUD010000072.1 GCA_947463665.1 Sphingobacteriales bacterium | reverse complement strand
TGTATGGAGTAATAGAGGAGAGCCGGAAATGATTTGTTTCAGCGGGATGTTAAATTCTCTGGAAGAGGGCCTTCCCAGACCCGATCCAAAGGTTTCTCCATACCATTCTTTCCCACTCTGCAGGAGATTTACCTCATCGGTTTCATGCACATACAGGTCATCAAAGGAATTCACCGTATGAACCGGTGTTACCGTCTGCGCGCGGGTCATCCGTTTTCCAGAACCTCCAACCGTGAGAAAATACCAGGAACTGTCCGTATAATAATTACGGACCTGGCGATAACAGGCAGTTGCCGTGTCCCAGATGCGCTGATGAGCCCCCGGAGCGTAAAAAAGAAAATAATCCTGAGCACCAAAAGAGCCATCACCCCCATCTTCCACCAGCAGTGCATTTTCCGAAAGGTCATCCGGACGGAGCGCAGCATTGGCTTCGGGGAGCATGTAGCCTCCATTTCCGAAAAGACGAAGCTGGCTGCTGGGTACCGGAAGGGTTATGCCCAGTCGGGTGAGATAAGAGGCGTCAATTTTATACACCCCTGCGTCTTTTACTGCCAGTTTATACCATTTTCCTGCAGATAGTACAGAAGAAGCGGTATAGGAGCGGATTTGAGCCCTCAGCGTAAAAGCAGTCAGCAGACTGCACAAAAAGAGCAGGATAGACGGGATTCGCCTCATAGATTCAAAATTAGCAGATTATAAACATTTAATCTTACCTCCGATGAGGTAAGTAACGCTATAAATCCTATAAATTCGCATTGTTTTCCGATTGTGTTATACCACCGGAGGGAAGCAATAAACCAATTTTTTCTCCGTTATTCGATAGTTAAATCAGGCAATATGCAAAGAGCAAGCGTTAATGGCCTCTTCTTTCTTCTGGCTGCGGCGGCCATATTCTCTTCCTGTAAAGGAAGTAAGAAGTTTGAGAAATCAACCGTAACCGGATGGAACTACAATGATAAAAACATGGGCGGTTACAATGTTTCCAAAGAACGGGAACAGCGGACCGGTCCGGGCCTTGTATTTGTACAGGGTGGTACGTTTGTGATGGGCGCAACAGATGAGGATGTTATGGGCGACTGGAACAATGTTCCACGCCGGGTAACGGTATCTTCTTTTCTGATCGACCGTACAGAAGTAGCGAATATCCATTATCGTGAATATCTGTTCTGGCTGCAGAATGCTTTTGATGACCCTCAGTTCAACAAGCTGATCGACGGAGCCTTACCGGATACCCTTGTTTGGAGATCAGAGCTGGCGGCGAATGAACCGCTGGTTGAATATTATTTCCGCCATCCATCGTACAACTATTATCCTGTGGTAGGAGTAACCTGGAGACAGGCAAATGACTTTTGCGTATGGAGAACGAATCGGGTGAATGAGTTGGTTCTGGTAGAAAAAGGATACATCAATAAAAACCAGTTGAAAACCATTCAGGGACAGGCAGAGGAGAATTTTACAACACGTTCCTATCTGCTCGGACTGTATTCTCCACAACCCGGAAAGCCTAAAAAGAATCCGTTGATTGAGCCCAATGGTCGTCCCCGTAATTATGTAAAAATGGAAGACGGATTCCTGTTACCGGATTATCGTCTTCCAACCGAAGCAGAATGGGAATATGCCGCTTATGGTCTGGTCAGCCAGAATCCCAACCCGAAGAAAAAAGAAGGTAAGCGGGGCGAAGAGCTGATCATGAACAAACAGGTGTATGCCTGGAGTAACAACGTGAACGGGCTTCGGGATAACAGAAGCGGAACCTGGCAGGGAAAGTTCATGGCAAACTTTAAACGTGGCGGTGGTGACTATATGGGTGTTGCCGGAGGCTTGAACGATAATTCTTCCATTCCCGGTCCTATCGAAGCATTCTTCCCTAACGGATTTGGAGTGTATAACATGTCGGGTAACGTAAACGAATGGGTAGCCGACGTTTACCGCCCCATGTCTACAATGGATATGGATGATTTCAATCCTTTCCGCGGTAATCAGTTCAAAAAATTATACAAGAACCAGAATGGAGAGTTCGAGCGGGATAGTCTGGGAAGAGTTAAATATGTAGATGTAACAGATGAAGAATCCAAGACCCGCAGAAATTACCAGAAAGGAAATGCGGTGAACTACATGGATGGCGATACATTATCCGGAGCAGCTTACGGATATGGAAAGACCACGTTGATCAGTGATAAATCCAGGGTTTACAAAGGCGGAAGCTGGAACGACCGAGCCTATTGGCTGAGTCCTGGTACCCGTCGCTTCCTGGAAGAAGACCAGGCCAGTTCCCAAGTTGGCTTCAGATGTGCGATGGATCGTTTGGGAAGTCAGGAAGGTAATGGCTTCAAAAACGGACAGTACTTTGGCAAGCGCCGGCAAAATTCCCGGAAAACAAATTAGAAAAGATATTTTTCAGCAGCCCGGCCATTAGGCCGGGCTTTTTTTTATCCATACCCGAAGGATCGACACCGAAGGTACCAAGCCAGGAGGTTGTTATATTTGTACTATGATAGAAACGCTTTACGCAATTTACCGGCAATATCCACGCGTTCAGACCGATACCCGTCAGCTTCAGTCCGGAGAAATTTTTTTTGCGTTGAAAGGCCCCCATTTCAATGGAAACCTATTTGCAGAAAAAGCACTGGAAATGGGCGCCGCTGCGGTAGTAGTGGATGAACCACAAACGGTTACCGACAATCGTATTTTTTTAGTGCCGGATGTATTGGAAGCACTGCAGGAACTGGCACTCTATCATCGGAAGCAGTTCACCATTCCCTTTCTGGCCATTACAGGTAGTAATGGGAAAACAACCACCAAGGAGCTGGTTTCTGCGGTGCTGGCTACCACCTTCAAAACAGCTACTACAAAAGGGAATCTCAATAATCATATCGGTATTCCACTTACGATTCTTTCGATTCCGCCAGATGCTGAAATGGCCGTGATAGAAATGGGGGCCAATCATCAACAGGAAATTGCCTCTTACTGCAGGTACACCCTGCCCACACACGGACTTATTACCAACTGCGGAAAAGCACATCTGGAAGGTTTCGGGGGCGTTGAAGGAGTCCGCAAAGGAAAAGGAGAATTGTTTGATTACCTTCGACTCCATGCAGGAACGGCGTTTGTGATGTGGGATTATGTATATTTTCATCCTATGAGTTCAGGCATTCCAACCATCATACGCTATGGCACCCGGGATGCAGAGATCACTGGAACCGTTACGGGCAGCGAGCCCTATCTCGAAGTGTCTGTAACAACAGACGAAGCATCGTTTCCTGTTTCTACTAACCTGGTTGGCGACTACAACCTTCCAAATGTACTGGCAGCTGTTGCGGTTGGGCATCACTTCGGTGTTCCCTTTGAGCAAATCCGGCAGGCCATTGAGCAGTATCAACCAACGAATAGCCGTTCCCAGCTGATCTCCGGAAAAAAGAATACGTTTATACTGGATGCATACAATGCCAATCCATCCAGTATGCGATTGGCCATTGAAAATTTTGCCCGTCAGCCTCACAACGCAAAATATGTATGTTTGGGAGCGATGATGGAACTGGGTACCGACAGCCTGGCGGAGCATCAGGCCATTGTTGAACTCCTCAAACAATTTTCCTGGACCGATGTGCTGCTGGTTGGTGGTGATTTTGAAAAGACCACACATCCATACCGTTTTTTTGCAACCGCAACCACAGCAATGGATTGGTTGCAGAAGCAATCCATTGAAGATGGCATGTTTCTGATCAAAGGATCCAGAAGCATGCGGATGGAAACACTGATGCAGGCATTTGAATATAAAATAACATGACAAATAAAACCCAACCAACAACCTCAGCGCCTCATTATCTGATCAGTACCTTAGACAATCGCTGCCCAAGATGCCGTACGGGTAAAATTTTTGCTTCGGGTAATCCATACGACCTGAAAAATACCGTGAAAATGAACCCAACCTGTCCTGTTTGCGGCCAGCCTACAGAAATTGAAGTCGGCTTCTATTATGGAACAGGATACGTAAGTTACGCGCTGACAGTTGCATTTAGTGTGGCTACGTTTGTGGCTTGGTGGGTACTCATAGGATTCTCCACAGAAGACAACCGATTTTTCTACTGGCTGGGTATAAACGCAGTACTGCTCATTGTTTGCCAGCCTCTCCTGATGAGGCTTTCCAGGAGTCTCTGGCTGTCATGGTTTGTTAAATACGAACCTAACTGGAAACAAAATCCACCGGAAGGACTTGACAGGGTGATTGAAGATCAGATGGAAAGCTGATCAGTCTTCGGGGTCATTCCGAAAATCTTTTAGTGGCCGATTGTATTCAATGGACATTTTTCGCTCAATCAGTAAGATCCAAAGAAACAGAAGCGCTTCAAAGAACAGGAATATTCCGATGAAAGGCTGGATATTAGCATCGGATAAACGATCTCCCGGAACTACTGCAATGGAAAGAAAAATTGCCATTATGATCCCAACAATGGAAATCCACCAGTAACGGAAATAATCTTTTATTTCATTCGACAGGATTACACCAATTACCGCTTCCAGCATAAAAAGAATAACCAGTGGCAAATAGATATCCTGCTTGTCGGCTGATTCACTGCTGAACAGCAACACTCCGCAAAGGAAATGAACCAAACCCGGAAAAACGTTCTGAATTTTAGGCCCCCAGTCATCGGAATCAGCAACGCCCCTTACTATACCGAAAACGGCAGAGAACATGGCAGCTATGCCCAACCAGTGCATTCGCTCCATTAAACTGGCTGAAAAAATGGCAATAAAAATGAATAGGATGTTTACCAATCCTTTGGTCAGACAAAAAAAGACATTGGAAGCCAAAAATCTGCGTATGGCCATACTCAAATTTACATATCCCTTACCTCATAATAATAGATAATTAGGTGAATGGTTTCGCTTAACCTAAAAATCTTGTCTCATATTACTAGGATGTATAATTTGACAAAAGCAAATCTGCTGCTTTTTCTGCAATCATAATCGTTGCGGCATTGGTATTTCCGCTGGTGATCTCCGGCATGATGGAAGCATCGGCCACACATAACCCTTTCAGGCCATGTACCTGAAGCTGTTCATCCACCACTGCCTGGTCATCCTGCCCCATTTTACAGGTTCCCACCGGATGATAAAGTGTTTCAAGAGAACGTTTCACATGAACGATCAGTTGTTCATCCGTCCAATCCTTCCGGGGAATTTCCACTTCCCCCACATTGCCCATGGCTGCGGTGGTGGCAATATCCATGGCCTTACGCATTCCCTGTAACAGTTTATCCAGATCAGCAGCATCGCTCAGAAAAGAAGGCTGAATCAATGGTGCCGCAAAAGGATCCGCGCTGTGTAATCCCACAAAGCCCCGGCTTTTCGGCTTTAACAGGATAGACAGAATGCCAAATCCATCCTGTTTCCGATAGGTTTTGAGATCATAAATATCCGTGGAATAATCAGGGGCAATGCCCAATGGAACAAAATGAAACTGGATATCCGGACGATCAGCCCCTTCACTTGACCAGAAAGCATTGGCTTCGAGCGGACTGTTCCGAAGCGGGCCGTTTTTACCAAAAAGATATTGAACGATGGCCTTTGTCATGGGCCAGGGCTGCAGCAGGGTATTTCCTCCCGGCAGACGGGACCAGCCGCTGACGCCGCTCCAGATGTGATCGTGCAGATTTTTTCCAACACCGGGCAGAGGATGCACTACCGGAATGCCCAGTTTTTGGAGTGTTACAGGCTCTCCAATACCGGATAGAAGCAGGATTTGGGGCGATTGAAAGGCGCCGGCGGATACGATGACCTTCTGAGCAGCTTCGATCCGCTCTTTTTTCCCTTTGCGTATGAACTCAACCGCCACGGCCTTTCCATCCTCTATTGCAATTCGGGTAACTTGTGAACCCGTTAGCACTTCAAGATTTTTTCTGGAAAGAATGGGAGTGAGAAAGGCTTTGGCAGTGCTTTGTCGCGCTCCGTTTTTTATAGTGAATTGCAACAAATGAGAACCCAGCTGTTCCGTTCCATTGTAATCCCCATTTGCCGGAATCCCCGCCTCTACACAGCCATTCAGAAAATGACCGGCCAGTTCGGAGGGCTGGCGGCAATAGGACACATGCAACGGGCCGTTCTGCCCATGGAATGCATCGGCATATGTTTCATTGTGCTCACTTTTTTTAAAATAGGGCAACACATCGGCATAACTCCAACCCTTGTTTCCCATAGCAGCCCAATCATCAAAATCCTGCCGGTTGCCTCTAACATAGGCCATAGCGTTGGTACTGCTGGAACCGCCCAGCACCTTGCCGCGGGGTAGATAAATTTTCCGATTGTCCACATGCGGTTGCGGTTCCGTCCAGAATTGCCAGTCTACCGAAGAGCGATGAAGGTTCCCGTAAGCGGCCGGAATATGAATTTCCGGTTTTTTATCCGGTTCTCCGGCTTCCAGCAATACGACCCGATGGCGTGGGTTTTCCGAAAGTCGGTTTGCCAGTACACAACCGGCAGATCCGGCACCGATGATGATAAAATCAGCAAGCATGATTGAATATACAATTTTTTCCTGCTTGCCGGTTCTGGAGGAATGGCTAACATTGCGGCATAAATTTTTGGGATGATGGGAAACCGTATTAGATTGGGGAATGCAGCAGATATTCCCGGGATCGTAGCACTGCTGAATAGGTCGTACCGCGGAGAGGAATCGAGGAAAGGATGGACAACGGAAGCCGATCTGATTGCCGGTGATATCCGTACCAACGAGGCAGATGTGACCGCCGTTATGAACGAAGCAGGCAGTTTTTTTCTCTGTTACCAGCATGAAGAAGCGCAACTTATTGGATGTGTAAATCTGAAAATACAGGAAAAACGAATGTACCTGGGGATGTTCAGTGTGGTTCCGGAACAGCAGGGCAACGGTATTGGCGGACAACTGTTGCAGGCAGCAGAGGAGCAAGCCCGACAGGCAGGCTGTGATACGATCTATATGTATGTGATATCGGTTCGCGGGGAATTGATCAACTGGTACCAGCGAAAAGGGTTTCACGATACCGGTACAAGAGTACCGTTTGAAGAAAATTTCACCGGAAAACATCTTCAGCCGTTGGAATTCGCCATTTTGGAAAAGGACCTGTAGGAATTGGGGAATTTCAGGGAAAACATGTACATTTGCCCCCCATCCGGAGGAGTGCAAGAGTGGTTGAATTGGCACGCCTGGAAAGTGTGTATACGGGAAACTGTATCAAGGGTTCGAATCCCTTCTCCTCCGCTCGATTAAAGCCTGCACACCGTTGCAGGTTTTTTTATTTTGCATTGGTTCCGCTACTACCCTCTCAAAAAAAGATTGCCTACCTTTGCACTATGCAGCCGGATTATCCAACCAAATATTTTTCCGACAAGCGTACGAATTACGTTTGCCTGATGATGTCGCTTGCTGAAAATTCCTGACCACCCTCCCATCCGGATTCACTTTTGTTATTTTCTGGTCCTTGTAAGGACATCTACATAAAACTTTCTACCAATGAATGCTGCTCTTACTGCTTTTCTCGAAAAAATCGAGGAACGATCCTCTCAATACATCGGCTACCCGGTAGCTACCGACTTTGACTATTCAGCTCTGTTTCCATTGCTTCAGTACGGACTCAACAACGTGGGAGATCCTTTTCGGGATGCCCATACGGATATGCATACCAAATCGTTTGAGCGGGAAGTCCTTCGATTTTTTGCAGCCCTGTTTCATGCACCGGAGCACGACTGGTGGGGCTATGTGACCAATGGCGGTTCGGAGGGAAATCTTTACGGCCTGTATCTGGCCCGGGAGCTCTATCCGAACGGAATGGTCTATTATTCCGAAGCCACCCATTACAGTGTGCAGAAAAACATCCAGTTGTTAGGGATGCAGAGCATTGTGATCCGCTGCAAGGAAAACGGGGAAATGGATTATGAGGATCTGAAGGAAACCGTACAGATGCACCGCCACCAGCCGGTGATCATTCTGGCCAATACGGGAACCACTATGACAGAAGCGAAGGATGATATTCCGACGATCAAGGACATCCTGAAAAAATTTGCCATCAAAAACCATTATATCCACTGCGATGGAGCTCTTGCCGGCACCTATCTGGCCTTGTTGGAAAAAGGGAATTTTGATTTTCGGCATGGGGCCGACAGCGTTGCCATCAGCGGGCATAAATTCATTGGATCTCCTATTCCCTGCGGTGTGGTATTGGTGAAGCGATCGTACAAGGAACGGATCGGGCGTCCTGTTTCCTACATAGGGAATGTAGATACCACGATCACCGGATCCAGAAATGCCATTTCGCCGATGTTTCTCTGGTACGCCATCACTAAGATGGGGAAAAACGGACTGCTGCAACGAGCCAAAGACGGTATGGATCTCGCAGCCTACACGGTACACCAGATGCAGCATGCCGGCATACCTGCCTGGCGGAATGACCATGCCCTGACGGTTTTATTTCCCCAGCCTTCCGAACGGCTTTGTCACCTCTGGCAGCTGGCCAGTGAAAACGGCTGGTCTCACCTGATCTGCATGCCGGGTGTTACCAAAGCGCATATCGACCGGTTTGTACAGGATTTGAAAGAGGAGAAAGAAGCAGGAGCCTTGCATACGTCCACTCATGGCACGTATGATGCCGTTCTCACTTCTTAACCGATATGTGCAGTCGGTTCATCCGATTTCTCCGGAAGAGTTTTTCGATGCCATTAGCCGAATCAGGGCATCAGCGTATATTTCTCTCCCTGCCGGCAAATCCACTGGCGTTGAACCGCGTACCGGATGCCGAGTTGCATGGCCTGTTCTACGGTTTTGCCGGTTCGGGCGAAACCGAACAATTTAGCCAGTTCCCGGATCAGGTCTTCCTCCAGGAGTCCGAAATTCAGTTTCACCAGTTCGGTGGCAGCCAGGGCGATCTCCTGTTCCGGAATGCGGTCTCCCTCTCGTTTGAATTCTTTCCCCGGAATCCGGAAAAATTTCAGCTGATCGGGTTTTAAAGAGGGCAGCCAGAGAACAAAGTCATCAAAATGAGGGGTACGGTGGAGGCGTATAGAGGATAATATCTGATCAAAATGATCGGTCAGCTTCCCTGTAAAGCGGTTCACCCTCCAGACCTCTGCCATATGATCGTATAATTGCTTTCGGGTGATGGGCGCTTCTGCATCCAGGATCATCCTCATCTGTTTCTCGATGAGCGAATGATGTTTGGGCTCATAGATTTCTTCTGTAAGTTTTGGAGAGACCAGTCCCACCAGTGCCCTTGTGTACACGCGTTCTCCGTTCAGGAGGGTATGATCTGCAAAAATATCTGCCTGTGTGGGAGGAAGTAAAACGCTGTGTTCAAGAGGCTGCTCATTTATAATAACTGATTCAGATAGTATGGGTTTTTCTCCTGTAATTGCCTTCCGGATGGTATCATCCAGTTTGGTTAGTACTGCCTGTGCATCTTCCCACCAATCGGCACTCCAGATCTGGTAAACATTCCATCCGAGTTGTTGGAGTACACCGGATCGGCCCATGTGGCGATCCCGAACGGTGGCGGAGGATGCAAAACCGTATCCATCGCACATCACTGCCAGGAGGTATTTGTTTTCATC
>CANHUD010000071.1 GCA_947463665.1 Sphingobacteriales bacterium | reverse complement strand
GCTTCAGAACGCCCGTCTGCAAAAGGACCAAACGGATGATCCTTTGGTTTTTTGGAAATATCCGGCCAGTCGCCCGAAATATCTTTTACCGGATGCGGCATGGAATTGATATAAGCGGCCACATCCCAGGATTCGGCATCAGTTAGTACAGGGGAATGGTATTTCGCAAGACCGAACGGCATGTTGTATTTCACATAACCTGCCAGTCGGGAAATTCGATACAGACCCGCACCCGTATTATAACTGTTCGGCCCCCACAAGGGTGGATAGGTATACCCATATCCATCCGGGTTAGCCTGTCCGGCGCCATTGGCACCATGACAACTCTGGCATTGTTGCTGGTACACAAGCAGCCCATGTGTAGGATCTGCTGGTCTGTCTAATTCAGGCAGATCTTTTATACCCGCCCCCCTGGGTGTAGTTCCTTTCGATACCCCCTCACCCAGCCATTTCATATACGCGATGATTGCCTGCATCTCCCGGCTGTTGCTATCCAGCGGTTTACCATTCAGGCTTCGCTCCATACAGTCATTAACCCGCTTGGATATGGTTTCAATTCCCCCGCTGCGGGCTCTGAATTTTGGATAGGTGGAAATTACCGCACTGTAATTATTTCCCCACGGAAGGGTTCCGCCCTCCAGATGGCAATTCTGACAATTCATGCCATTGGTGAGGGCGGCTACCGTTCCTTTAGGACCGAGGTAATACGAAGTATTTGAAATCAGTTCATGCCCATACCGCTCCAGTGAATCCTCCTGCTTTAGCTGGTATTTGTTCCAGCCGTACCAGGGTGCTTCATCTCTTGGCTCAATATGGACCTGCTTTTGAGAGCAGGAAATGGCCAGTAGTAAAATCAGCGGCAGGGCTATCAAACGCGATTTCATTATTTATACGATTAAGAAGGAAGTTTATCGCGTAAATAACCATATACCCATGTACCGGCAATCGCACTGAGAATGGTAATGGAGATCACGGTAAACCCACTTCCAAGTTGAGCAAATAACGGACCCGGACAGGCACCGGTCATAGCCCAGCCAAATCCGAATAATAGCCCGCCATAAATCTGGCCTTTATTAAACGTCTTATCCGGAATCACGATCTTTTCTCCGTAAATAGTTTTAATACCCAGTTTCTTAATAAGCAATACGGATATCATCCCAACTACAACGGCAGAGCCGATCACACCAAACATGTGAAAACTCTGCAAACGGAACATTTCCTGAATCCGAAACCAGGATACCACTTCGGACTTCACCAGAATAATACCAAACAAAATTCCCATCAGAACATATTTCACTAAATGCCATGAAGGTTGTGTCTCCTCCATGTTGTTCACACACTGAGCATCCAGAGAACGTGTTTCAAAATCAGTATTTACCGTTGTTTTTTCACTAGTATCTTTTACTGTAGACATGTTACGGCTTTAAAGTTTCATGATAATTGGAAGAATCAGATTGGCCATGATAAAGCCACCCGCCATAAAAGAGCAGGTTGCCACCAACGATGGCCACTGCAGGCTGGATAACCCCATGATAGCATGTCCCGAAGTACACCCACCGGCATAACGAGTTCCAAATCCTACCAGAAACCCGCCCACTACCATTAGTATAAAACCACGAAGCGTTAGCAGTGCCGGCCAGTTGAATACATCTGCAGGAACCAGCGATGAATAATCCGTGATTCCATATCCCGACAATTCCTCTAACAGTGCAGGTGCTACCTGAACCGGATTCGGATCATCCAGAAACAGTGCTGTTACAACACCGCCTAATAAAACGCCTGAAACAAATAAGAGATTCCAGGACTCCTTCTTCCAGTCGTACTTAAAAAACGACACGTTCGCCGGAATACAGGCTGCACATACATGCCGCAAAGATGATGAAATACCAAATGTACGGTTACCCAGAATCAACAACAAGGGAACCGTTAAACCAATCAGTGGTCCTGCCACGTACCAGGGCCAGGGCTGCCTGATCCAATCCATAATTTCCTGCATAAGGGATAAATTTTACGTTACAAATTTCCGATCAAAATCATCTGTTTTCCGTGACCAAAATCACAGATCATAAAGTAAGTTACTTTTTTAATTTTTTCTTTTACACGCTCCCATCAAAAAGGGGGTGCGGCACAACCAATTAGGTTAGCACCTGTTTTTTAAGTTTTTATTTGCTGAGGGACGGATTAAATGCATATTTAGTTTCTTTCTGATGACCAAGTGTATCGGAAGTTGGCATTGTATTTCCTGGCCTTCTCAATGTAAGGCGCTACTTCGCGAAGCGGATCAACGATGGCAACTTCTCCATTGCTTTCCATGTACTAAACTCCCGGGGCCAGATATCCGGTAAAGATTTGTTCGACTTTCACCATGATCGATAGTGTAAAGTTCTATGGATTTCTCAACCCTATTTATGATATTGGTCACATTGACGTTTCTACGCAAAAAATAATTCCTTGATGAGAATATAAAGGCCCATCACCAGTACAAACCAGCCAAATCCCTTCTTTAAGGAAGAAGCATTGATTTTTTTGTTGAGAATATTCCCCAGGAAAAATCCACCAATCGCCAGTCCGGTTACTGAAAGTAAAAAAGTCCAGTCAATAACAGTATGTGAAAGATCGCCCACAAAACCGATCAGCGATTTCATCGCGATGATCAACAACGATGTTCCAATTGCCTGCTTCATAGGCAACTTACTCAGCACAACCAGCGCAGGAATAATCAAAAAGCCTCCTCCTGCACCCACTAAGCCGGTAAGTAAACCAACCACCAGGCCTTCCAGTAAAATCAATGGATAATTAAACTTAAGTTCCGTCTCTTCACAATCCTCACACTCTTCATTCTTATTCCGGATCATACTGATAGAAGCAGCCGTCATCAATACGGCAAACAACAACATCAGCAGCAGTGGCTTGGTGACAACCAGGTTGCCAATAGAAAAAACCTCATCTGGTATGGCCGGGACAACCCACTTACGTGTGGCATATACAGATACAATAGAGGGAATTCCAAAAATAATGGCTGTTTTAAGGTTTACCATCTTACTACGGTACTTAGGGAATACCCCCACCAGACTGGTCGCTCCAACAATGAACAACGAATACGCTGTTGCCAGTACAGGCGAAACACCAAACAAATAAACCAAAACGGGGACAGTCAGAATAGATCCACCACCACCGATAAGACCCAGCGAGATGCCGATGAATAGCGAAGCGATATAACCAATGATTTCCATAGGCACAAAACTAAGAAGGTGTCAACCGCTTTTCAGTGACCAAAATCACAACATCTCGATCGAGTTTCGGTGCAGCACGAGCAATTGGTTTTTTTCCATTTTCTTCAGTAGTCGGGAAATGACCTCGCGGGAAGAGTTCAGATCATTAGCAATTTGTTGATGGGTAAGCGGCAACTGTTTGCCCATTTTAGCTTCCTGGCGCTTTAAATACCAGTCGAGCCGCTCATCCATATTCTTGAACGCAATGTTGTCAATCACCACCAGCAACTCCTCAAAACGGTTCCGATACGTTTCCAGCACAAAATAATACCAGGATTTATGCCGGGTCATCAGTTCATCCATATGCTGGATGGGGATCATCAACACCTCCGTTTCCTCATCCGCTACGGCCATGATCTCACTTGTCTGGTTACGGGTAGCACAGATCATACTCAACGCACAGGCATTTCCTCCTTCCAGAAAGTACATGAAAAATTCACCGCCATCTTCTCCTTCCCGGTATAATTTCACCCGGCCACTAATGATGAGCATGGAAGCCCGAAAGTACTGACCGGTCTTCATCAGCACGGCTCCTTCCTCAAAGGTCTTCGTTTCTGCAATCTCCGTTAAATATTCCGCCAACTCCCGATCGAACATCGGAAACATATGCATCAAATCCTCTGCTGTATACATAGTTACTTCATTATCTACCCATAAATACCATCAGAATCTGCACATCACTCGGATTGATGCCCGATATACGGGAAGCTTGTCCAAGTGTACGCGGACGGATCCGCTGTAATTTCTCACGCGCCTCTGCACTGATGGCCTGCACCCGCATGAAATCAAAGGCTGGTGGAATCTCCAACTCCTCCATCTGGTTCATCCGCGCCACCAACTCTTTCTCCTTTTCAATGTACACTTCGTATTTGATCTGTATCTCTGCCTGCTGCAAAGATTCACGATCAAACTCTTTAAAAAGATCAGACACGTGTGGCAACCCGGCCAGCTCCTCAATGGAAATGTTCGGCCTTAATAACAGCTGCCCCAGCTTCTGCTTTTCCCTCAGTAAAGCAGACCCTTTAGATTCCAAATAACCATTTACCAACTCAGGCTCTACCGATTGCTCAAAAAGCCTTTTCCGAATGCGTTCTACCGAATGCTGCTTTTGACTCACCCGCTCCCAACGATCATTCTTCGCCAGGCCTAAAGTGTATGAGCGCTCGGTCAAACGCAAATCGGCATTATCCTGCCGAAGAAGTGTACGATACTCTGCCCTGCTGGTAAACATACGATAAGGCTCTTCCGTTCCCTTGCTGATCAGGTCATCAATCAAAACCCCAATATATGCCTCACTCCTCTTCAGTATGAACGGGGGTTGTCCGCTAGCCTTAAGATGTGCATTCATCCCTGCCATTAAACCCTGGCAGGCCGCCTCCTCATAACCAGTAGTTCCGTTGATCTGTCCGGCAAAAAACAAATTCTCCAGATGTTTTGTCTCCAGAGAATATTGCAATTGAGTTGGCGGAAAATAATCATACTCTATGGCATATCCCGGCCGAAACATTTTGCAGTTTTCAAATCCTGGCACCCTACGCAAAGCAGCATACTGCACTTCCTCCGGAAGCGATGTAGAGAACCCATTTACATAAATCTCTATCGTATTCCAACCCTCCGGCTCTACAAACAACTGGTGTCGTTCGCGATCCGCAAATCGGTTGATCTTATCTTCTATACTCGGACAATACCGTGGACCAACCCCCTCAATTCTCCCCGCATACATGGGACTCCGATCAAAACCCAACTTCAATTCATTGTGAACAGCCTGATCCGTATACGTGATCCAACAACTGCGCTGCTCCTCCGGCTTTATCCTGGGTATATCCAAATAAGAAAATCCACTGATCTCTTCATCCCCCTTCTGCTCTTCCATTTTTGAATAATCCAGGGAGCGACCATCGATCCGCGGAGGAGTACCAGTTTTTAACCGATCACTCTCAAAACCGAGTTCTACTAATTGCTCTGTAATACCGGTTGCCGACTTCTCCGCCATTCTTCCACCGCCGAACTGTTTCTCTCCAATATGTATCAAGCCGTTTAAGAAGGTTCCATTCGTCAACACCACCGCCTTTGCCTCAATATGATGCCCCAGACCCGTGATCACTCCGTAACAACGACCATCACGAACCAATAACCCCCTTACCATATCCTGATAAAAATCCAGATTAGGCGTCTGCTCTAACAGCTCCCGCCACCGTTGCGAAAACAACATCCGATCACTCTGCGCCCTTGGACTCCACATGGCCGGTCCCTTTGAGCGGTTCAACATCCGAAACTGAATCATCGTCTGATCCGTTACAATACCCGAATAACCTCCAAGTGCATCAATTTCCCGAACAATCTGACCCTTAGCAATTCCACCCATCGCAGGATTACAACTCATCTGGGCAATGGTCTGTAGATTCATAGTAACCAATAGGACCCGACTTCCCATATTAGCTGCCGCTGCCGCCGCCTCGCATCCTGCATGTCCGGCACCCACCACAATAACATCGTACTTTATAAACATATACTCGTTTGATTTTTACCGAATGTTCCACGTGGAACACTACTAAAGACATTATATTATTCAACATGAATTGTTCCACGTGGAACACTCTGATTATAAAGTGTCAGATAATCATCTTCTTTTTCTGTCATACGGCGTTTTTCTGCCGGTTTTTTGTCGCCGTATCCACATAGGTGAAGGCACCCATGAAATAAAACACGGTACAACTCGACCTGTTTAGGAATGGCAAACTTATTAGCGTTCTCAAGGATTCGATCGATAGAAATATAAATTTCACCGGTAACAGGCAATTTTTTGCCTTTCTCAGGAGCGTCTTTGCGATCTGTGAGCTCAAAAGTTATGATATCCGTATAATCATCGTGCTGTAAGAACTGTCTGTTTATTTCCAGTAATTGATCATCGCTGCAGAAGATCACACCGAGAGAATCTAAGGTATAACCTTCTCGCTGAAACAAAGCAGACAAAAAACTTTTCATTCGTTTCCTGCTCTTGAACCAGGGTACGGGGGTTTGTTCAAAAAAACTAATTCTTATCATTCCCCAAAAATAGTAAAGCCTTCCAACGTAACTTTGCCTTTATGAAAAATGGCGAAAAGAGACTTTCAGAAATACCTGTTGGCGTGACGGTCGTCATCAAGGATTTTGAACAGGATGAGATATTTCTGAAGTTGATGGAGATGGGTTTTATACCGGGTGAAAAAGTGCGCATCCAGCAGGTGGCTCCGCTTGGAGATCCCATAGCCATTGAAATTGCGGGGTACCAGATCAGTCTGCGACTGAACGAAGCTGCAAAGGTGATTGTAGAAGTAGTCTGATAAATAGGAGCTCTCGAATGAAGATAGGACTATACTTCGGATCGTTTAACCCCATTCATCATGGACATCTTATTATTGCCATGCATGTGCTGGAACAGGTAGAACTTGATCAGGTATGGTTTATGGTTTCACCTCAGAATCCATTCAAAACAACAGCCTCCCTTTTAAATGAATACGATCGGCTTCATCTGGTGCGACTAGCCATAGAGAACCAACCTGAATTAAAGGCTATGGATACAGAGTTCCGATTGCCCAAGCCCTCCTACACCATTCACACACTGCAATACCTGGAGGAAAAATATCCGGATAATACTTATCAGATAATACTGGGTAGCGATGGATTGCAAAATCTGGACAAATGGAAAAATGCACCCCTGCTTATGGAGCGTTACTCTTTTCTGGTTTATATCCGTCCCGGTTTTCCACCCAGAAAAGATCTTCCGGTAAGAGCAACCATCTTACAGGCTCCACTGCTGGATATATCCTCCACGTACATCAGGCAACGAATCAAAGGGAAACATTCTATTCGATATCTCGTACCAGACAATGTGAAGGATTATATAGAGGAAAACAATTACTACCGGTAACATTAAACCAATAAGCCAAGCAGCAGACAAACCAATGCAATAAGGGGTGCGGGTATGCGGGTAAAACGCAGCAATAAAAAAGTGAACAGGATGGTAACCAGTTCAAGATAACCAAGAGTGGTACCCTGAACAACATCTGGTAGAACAATATCCCTGATCAGGAAAACCGAAGAGGCAATCATTATACCAACAACCGCAACATTTACGCCTGCAAGCCCTCTCAAAAAAGTATGAAACCTGTGGAGATACTGCCACAGCGGAAAGAAAAAAAGAACCAATAAAAAACTGGGTAAAAAAAGTGCGGCAGTGCCAATCAGACAACCCAAAAACTGAGCGTAAGAGCCCCCGGAACGCAAGGCCAACCCTCCCATATAACTCCCGATAGAAAATACAGGACCGGGCATCGCTCGAATCATACCGGCGCCGGTCAGGAAATCATCCCGCTCAATTCGAATAACATTTTTATTCGTACGCCGTATACGTTCCGTTTCAGGACGAACCACATACTGTTCATACATCATCGGTATTAACACATCCCCTCCCCCAAAAACAATGCTGCCAAAGCGGTAAAAATTCTCAAACAGATTAAAGGCTTTGCGGTTCTCCCATTCCTGCTTTCGGGCTGTTTCGGATAAAATGGCGCTGCCAATAAAAAGCATACTGAATAAAACAAAGTTCAACCACCTGAGCCTCTTACGTTTTATATGCAAAACGGATTCCTCCTCCGACCTGGTGAAGAGAACACTGAGTAATCCTGAAGAAATCAGAACAATTGGAAAAATCCAGGGTGTCCTGAAGAATATATAGGTTACCAACAGCACTCCAAACATAAGGAAATGAGCAAACCAACCGCTGACCATCAGTCCATAAACCCTGTAAGCAGCATAGGCAAGAAAGCCAACCGCCATTGGTTGAATAAAAACAAAACTCTTCTCTCCCATCCCCATTCGTTCAACCAGCACAACCAGAAAAGAAAGACTCCCCATCAAAAAGGAAGCCGGCAGAACCCAGACCAACAATGTCAGAAAAGCCAAAACAGGCCCCCCGCGTTTTAACCCTATCAGCGTTAGCGTTTGCGTAGAAGAAGCTCCGGGTAACAATTGACAAAAAGCATGAAAATCAAGCAGTTCGGCCTCCGTTACATCCTTCCTTCCGGCAACAAACGTCCGCATCATCATACCTAAATGTCCCTGAGGTCCGCCAAATGCAGAAATTGCATGAATAAAAACGGCCTTTAAAAAGGGTATGTGGCGTAATAAATACAAAATCTAATCAATCTTGAAACAAAAATAACGGTATTTCTATTTTATGTTATGAACAGAATGCCCACCTCTTATGAAAGAAAGAATGTTTGTTATACTACTTATTCAAGTAATCTATTCCTGCTCCCCTGGCTATATTTCAAGAATTAACAGAACAGATAAACCTGACGAATATCAAAGTGGACAACCGGATTACAGTCAACTCTATTATTGGGCTGCACATCCTGATAAAAAAGATCCCTCCGATTCTATATCTAAAATCGCAGTGATAAAACAAAGAGATACGACGGTGGATGTTTTCTTCCTTCACCCTACTACGTTCACGGATGCCTTCAATGGAGTTACCAATGCAGACATATTCAACGATACACTAAACGCGAAAACAGATTACTCATCTATTTTATATCAGGCCAGCATATTCAACGAACAGAATAACATTTTCGCACCCCGATACAGACAGGCCAATATAAATATGTATTACTATTCAGATACCAATCTGGCCAGAAAAGCCTTCGATACTGCATATGCAGATGTAAAAAACGCCTTTGTACATTATCTAAGCCTGAAGCGAAATAAACCAGTCATCATAGCGGCACACAGCCAGGGCACACAGCATGCTGCAAGGTTAATAAAAGAATTTTTCGACGACAAAGAACTGCAGGATAAACTGGTCATTGCCTATCTCATCGGAATGCCCATTCCAAAAAATCTGTACACAAAGATTAAACCATGTACAGATAGCAGCCAGACGGGGTGCTTTGTAAGCTGGCGAACATTTCGTGAACAGTACGAAGGTCCTGAATACCTAAAGCTGGAGCATGAAGTGGTAGTTACCAATCCCCTTACATGGACGAGCGACACAACAACCGCTTCAAAAAACAACCATCTTGGTGCATTGCTTTATAATTACAACAAAAAAATCAATGCACCCTCCAACGCAAGAATACACAACAATATACTTTGGATCAGCAGACCAAGATTCCCGGGATCCTTTCTATATACCAGCAAAAACTATCATGTAGGAGATTACAACCTTTTCTATTTCAATATTAGAAAAGATGTGGGTCGACGAATAAACAATTATCTGATTCGTTAAAAATCAGCAGACTTAGGGGTTCTTGGAAAAGGAATTACGTCCCGGATATTGCCCATTCCGGTCACGAACTGGACCATCCGCTCAAATCCAAGTCCAAAGCCACTATGCGGTACCGTACCAAAACGACGGGTATCCAGATACCACGAGAGTTCCTCGGCAGG
>CANHUD010000070.1 GCA_947463665.1 Sphingobacteriales bacterium | reverse complement strand
CACCTTGTGCGGCGTGGCCTTTGCCCTGAATACTCCTAACCGAATTGGAGAGTATGGCGGCCGGATATTGTTTTTGAAAGATGGAAATCGTCTGAAAGCCGTTGCGCTCACCATGGTGGGAAGCATCAGCCAGTTGCTGATCACCCTGATTGTTGGTCTGGCGGGTATGCTCTTGTTGCGCACGCGATTGTGGGAAGGGCCTCTTCAGAAAATTGCCTGGGCGGAAGGCTGGTTTACGGCAATCCTTGTATCCGGAAGTCTGTTGCTGACGCTGCTGTATTTCCGGGTGGGAATACTTGTGCATCGATGGTTTCAGCATAAGAGGTTCCGGTGGTTAACACAATGGCTGGAAGCCGTTCAGGGGTTATCTGCTAAACTTTTGTTAGAATTAGTGCTACTATCTTTTCTTCGATATGTTGTTTTTGTGGTTCAGTATGTGTTTGTTTTAAAGGCATTCGGGGTAGCATCGGATCCATGGACGCTCATCTGGCTGGTTACGGTTTTTTTTCTCTGGTTGTCGATCGGACCAACCATTGCGTTGCTGGAACTGGGATTGCGCTGGCAATACAGCCTGCTTCTCTTTGGAATGGTCAGTACTCAGTCCATAAGTATCTATTCGGCAGCGACCCTTGTATGGCTGATGAATCTGGTATTGCCAGCCCTGGTGGGAAGCCTGCTGATGCTGGGCCTTCGGCTGTTTCAGCGGGCAGACAACCCGCAGGTTTAGAAAATTGTCTCTATTTTTGACGCAGCCATAACATCCAGGCATGAAAACAACGTTTCTGATCACTCTTTTCCTGATCTTTTCCCGGTATTCCTCCGCAGGGGATGATTTCTGTATGGCGAGGAATCGTGCGTTTGCTCAGGGAGAGCGGGTGACGTTCAAAGTCTTTTACAGTGTGATCGGGATCTATGTGGATGCCGGTACAGCTCATTTCGCCGTAGCAAGGGAACAGTATAACAACCGTCCGGTTTATCATGTGGTGGCCAATGGTTTTTCCAATCCCCGGTACGACTGGATCTTTAAAGTGCGCGACCGGTACGAATCCTACATGGATACGGGATCCCTGCGTCCGTACCGTTTTGTGCGGGATGTGCAGGAAGGCGGATACAAGAAGCAGGAGGATGTGAAGTTCAACGATCCATCGGGCACTGCTGTTTCTACCAGAGGGGAATTTCAGGTTCCCGCCTGCATTCAGGATGTGATCAGCGCCGTTTATCACGCACGGAACCTTGACTTCGATCATTATAAATCAGGGGAAAAAATCCCTTTTTCTATGTTCATTGACGATAAGACCTACCATCTCTACATCCGGTACATGGGTAAAGAGGAAATCAGGACGAAATACGGGCGATTTCGGGCGATCAAACTCAAGCCTATGCTCATCAGGGGAAATGCGTTTTCAGGAGGGGAGAAAATGACACTCTGGGTTTCCGATGATCCCAACCACATTCCGTTGCGCATCGAAAGTCCGATCTCCGTTGGGAGCGTCAAAGTAGATATGATGGGGTATGCCAACCTGCGGTATCCGCTATCGTCTCAGATAAAGGTGCGCGAGTGATCATTCTGCGTCAAATCGATACACATCCTTCATCCGAATGCCTTTTTCGGTTCGATGCAGTGTGCAGGCAGCGATTTTCGGATCATGCTGGAAAATCAACACATAATCGTTGGCAACGGCTTCTTCCAGAAAAGCTTTTTTCTCGTGCAGAGAGGTCAGCGGGAACATATCATAAGCCATCACATACGGAATAGGCAGATGAGCGGCGGAGGGAAGCAGATCGGCCATGAACACAAATGTTCGGTTGTTCCAACGGATTTGCGGAAGCATCATGGCATCGGTATGGCCATACGCAAAACGGAAGGAAACATGCTCGGTAAACGGCGTAAGCGTATCTGATACCGGGATCATCTGTAGTTTCCCGGAGTTGTTCATCGGCAGGATATTTTCTTTAAGGAACGATGCTTTTTCGCGGTCATTGGGCTCTGTGGCCCATTTCCAGTGCCGTTCGTTGCTCCAGTAGGTAGCGTTCGGGAAGGCGGGAACCAGTTCTCCATTTAACCGCTCGATCGCCCCGCCGCAATGGTCGAAATGCAGATGGGTATGCACCACATCGGTTATAGCTTCTCTGGAAAAACCAGCTTTGGCCAGAGAGCCCATCAGACTGTCTTCTCCATGCAGATAATAATGGCTGAAGAATTTTTCATCCTGTTTGTTCCCCATACCGGTATCTACAAGTATGCGCCGGTCACCCTCTTCGATCAGCAGACTCCGAAGGGCCCAGGTGCACATATTGTTTTCATCGGCCGGATTGAGTTTGTTCCAGATCGATTTGGGAACGACGCCGAACATCGCGCCGCCATCTAATTTGAAAAAGCCCGTCTCAATGATGTGTAGCTTCATGGCGCATCCTCTTTAACGTGAACAGCAACAAGATCAGGCCAAAGATAAAGAAGGTCATGCAGCTAAGTACACTCATCCGCTGGGAGCCGGTCCATTCCGTGAGGCTGCCAAACAGGAACAGGCCGATCACGATGCCCAGTTTCTCGGATACATCAAAGAAACTGAAGAAAGAGGCGGTATCTTTTGTGGCCGGCATCAGTTTGGAATAGGTAGACCGGCTCAGAGCCTGAATGCCGCCCATTACAAATCCCACACAGGTGGCCAGTACGTAGAACATATTCACATTTCCTACGGGCAGATGATACCCAAAAAAACAGAGGAAGATCCAGAATACCACGCACGCCATGATGGCCGGGATATTGCCGATTTTTTCCGACAGCCGGGAGATCAGAAAGGCGCCTACAATGGCCACCAGCTGGATCAGCAGTATGGCGATGATCAGATTGCCCTGTGGTATGTCCAGCTCACTGCTGGCGAAAAGAGGGGCGGCCAGCATAACGGTCTGCACCCCCATGTTGTAGAAAAAATAGGAGCCAAGAAATCGTTTCAAAACACTCATTTCTCTGAGCTGCTTCCATACTTTGCCCAGTTCCTGGTAACCATGCAACAGGAGATGCCCGCCGGGCGGACGTTCCGAAACGGGTGTTTTGGGTAGTTTGCTGAGCGACCAGTTGCCGAAGCCGAACCACCAGAGACCTACGAGAAGAAAGGATATCCGTGATCCCTGCCCGCCATCAATGCCAAACAGGCTGCCCTGCATGATCAGGATAAGGCTGAAGATCTGCAGGATCACGCTGCCGATATAGCCCATGGAAAAGCCGCGGGCACTGATGCGGTCGCGGTCTTCCGGAGCCGCAATCTCCGGCAGGTAGGAATTATAGAAAACAATGCTCGACCAATATCCGAAACAGGCGAGCATGGTACAACCCAGTCCCAATCCGAGATTTTCTTTTCCGTAAAAGAACAGCAGGGAGCAGCCAATACTTCCCAGGATCATAAAGAACCGGAGCATACCTTTTTTCACGCCTTTATAGTCGGCAATGGACGATAGAATGGGGGAGCAGATTGCTACAATGAGAAAGGACAGTGACAGGGTGTAATTGTAAAGCGCCACATTATCAAACCGCATTCCCAGGAAGGTGACCACATCCTGTGTAAGCGGGTCACCATCACCAGTCATACTTTCATAGTAAGCCGGAAAAATAGTAGAAGAAATGACGAGATTATAAACCGAATTTGCCCAGTCGTACATGGTCCAGGCCCGAACCACGGGCTTTGGAGCCGTAATATTGGTAGTTGCCAAGCAGTGTAATTTGTCAAAAGATAGGAAAAATCTTTGCTCAAAGTTTTCCGCCTGCTATCAGGAGCAGTAAAATACTGCCTACGATGATCCGGTAGATGCCAAAAACGCGGAAACCGTGTTTCTGGAGGTAGCCGATGAAGAATTTTATAGCCAGCAGGGCCACGATGAAGGCCACGATGGAGCCGATGAGCAGAATGTGGAGGCGGTCTGTATTCAGCACTTCCGGCGTTTCGGAATAGACGTCGTAAATGCTTTTGAGCGTTGCCGCCATCATGGTGGGGACGGCCAGGAAGAAAGAAAATTCTGCGGCCAGTGGGCGGCTCAGTTTCTGCTGCATACCTCCGATGATGGTGGCAGCACTTCTGCTGAGGCCGGGGAAGATGACGGCCAGAACCTGGTAACAGCCAATCAGAAAGGCCTGTTTCGGGCGGATTTCCTGCTCCGTATGGGTGTTGGGCTGAAGGAACCATTTATCAACGAACAAGAGGATCACTCCTCCCAGCAGCATCACCAGCGCGATGACCCAGGGTTTTTCGAGTACCGCTTCGATATGGGATTTCAGCAGGGCACCGAATACAAGGGCCGGGATTATGGCGATGAAGAGTTTCAGGTAAAAGGAGAAATCAGTCAGGCGGATGAAGCGTTTCCAGTAAAGAACCACCACCGACAGGATGGCACCGAACTGAATGACGATCTCGAAAAGTTTGGTGAATGGATCCGTGTGGATGCCCATAAAAGCGGAGGCGATGGCCATATGACCGGTAGAAGAGATCGGCAGAAATTCAGTAAGTCCCTCGATGATAGCGATGAGGATAGACTGGAAGGTATTCATGTTGGAAGGCATAAAAAAAGCGATGAGGGCATCGCTTTTGAAGATTTGAGTGGTAGTATTTTACGGATCAGGCTTTTTTCATGATGGCATACACTTCAACAATCAGACCGGTAATAATCAGTATGGGAGCAAGGGTGATGCGCTGGAAGCTGTACACTTCATTTTCTGAGAATACATTCGGATCTGTACTTTTTCCTCCTGCCATCAGCAGGAATCCGATCAGTATGATGGCAATACCGATGCCCATCCAGAGAAAATTTGATTTGCCGAATAATTCCGATCTGTTCTTTTCCATAGCTGCAAGATAAAGATTTAGGATATTTCTAATACAGGTCGTCCAGTTTCATTTTAAGGTATTTGGTAACGCTGCGCTGGGTACTGATGAACGTGATACTGATACCCATCAGGATCAGTCCGAGGAAAAGCAGGCTCAGCCACAGATTGTCTCTCAGGGCTGCCAGTTCCGGCAGCCACCAGTTCTCCACACCATACACGATGAAGAGGATGGCTGCTATTGCCAGAAGGGCCGAGGAAAGACCGTTCAGAATGGCTTTGCTCGTAAAAGGGCGGGAGATGAACCACCTCGTTGCACCTACCATTTGCATGGTTTTGATCAGGAACCGGTTGCTGAACATTGCCAGTCGGATGGTATTGTCAATTAGGATAATCGCGATCAGTGTAAGTACCGCTGCGATCACCAGTAGAACGATCTCAATTTTTCGGACGAGGCTGTTCAGGCTACTGACCACGGCATCCGGATACTGGACCTCGCTAACGATGAAATTGGCCTGTTGCAACTCGCTGATAATGGCATCTATACTGTCTTTTACCACATAAGAAGGATCCAGGAAGAAGTCGACGCTTTCCGGTAACGGGTTGTAATCCAGCACTTTCTGCCAGTCTTCGTTGTTATCGCCCATGAATTTCTGGCGGGCTTTTTCTTTGGTAATGTATTCTACATCCCGCGCGTAGGGCTTTGCCGCAATGAAACGTTGCAGAGAATCTATGTCTTTTTTGGGGCTTCCTTCCCGGATAAAGGCGTGCAGCTGTACATTGCCTTTGAAATAGTTTTCCAGCTTGCTGGCATTGATCACGATCCAGCCCAGTATGCCCAGGATAAATAACACCAGGGCAACTCCCAGGATCGACATGAAGTAACTGGGTTTGCTCCGTTTCATTGATGTTCTGCTGATTGTTGCCATATCCGTTAACGGTAAAAGTAAAATGGTCCTGAAGGGTTCAAAAATAGGCATTTTGAGCCGTTTGTGTATTTTTGTAAGCCCGCAATACCTGCGGATTTAACAATTTCCGTCCTTTCGCCGGACGTCAAGCAATCGTATGGAGTATTCTTTCAGGTCAATTGAGCAGAAATGGCAGGCATACTGGAATGCCAATGGTTCGTACAACGTATCGAACGATGCATCGCGTCCTAAATTCTATGTGCTGGATATGTTCCCGTATCCCAGCGGTTCGGGTCTTCATGTAGGCCATCCGCTGGGCTATATTGCCAGTGATATTTTCAGTCGGCATAAGCGGCTGAAAGGGTTTAATGTATTGCATCCGATGGGATATGATTCGTTCGGACTGCCGGCCGAGCAGTATGCTATCGAGCATGGAATTCCTCCGGCGGTTTCTACTGCTGCCAATATTCGGACGTTTCGGAGTCAGCTGGATAAGATCGGGTTTTGTTACGATTGGGAGCGGGAAGTGCAGACCAGCGATCCATCGTATTACAAATGGACACAGTGGATCTTTTTGCAGTTGTTCCATAGCTGGTTCAACCGGCAGACGCAGAAAACAGAGCCTTTAGCTGCTCTGGAAGCCATTTTTGAGAAAGAAGGTAACCAGTCGCATGAATGTCCGGGTGACCGTCACATAAGGTTCTCTGCTGCCCACTGGCAGGCGTTTTCCCATAAAGAGAAGCAGGATATTCTGATGCAGTACCGGGTAGCCTATTGTGGATACGGCGAGGTGAACTGGTGCGAGGCGCTGGGTACGGTGCTGGCCAATGACGAGGTGATCAATGGGGTGAGTGAACGCGGGGGGCATCCGGTGGTTCGGAAAAAACTCCGTCAGTGGTATCTGCGGATCACGGAATATGCCGACAGGTTGCTGAAAGGCCTGGAAACAGTGGATTTCAGCGATAGCATGAAAGAGATGCAGACCAACTGGATCGGCAAGAGCAGTGGAGCGGAGATTGATTTTAAGCTGCGTTCTGTTTCGCTGGACCGCGATGTTTTTCTGAAGGTATATACTACCCGTCCGGATACCATATTCGGCGTAGATTTTATGGTGGTGGCACCGGAGCATGCGCTCGTGGAGGCCATGACCACACCAGATCAGCAAAAAGAGGTGGATGAATACCTTGCGTATGTAAACAGCAGGAGCGAGCGGGAGCGTATGGCTGAGAAAAAGATCACAGGGGTGTTTACCGGAGCTTATGCCATCAATCCGTTTGACGGGCGGGAAATTCCGGTCTGGATCAGTGAATATGTACTGGCCGGTTATGGTACTGGTGCGATTATGGGTGTTCCATGCGGCGATGAGCGCGACCATCGTTTTGCTCTTAACTTCTCCATTCCGGTTACTAATATCATTGGAGGTTACTACAATGGACAGGATGCCAATCCTACCAAAGATGCCATGCTTGAGAACAGCGGCTTCCTGAATGGTATGCCGATGCGGGAAGCGCTGGAGGTAGTAATCTCGAAGATAGAAGAGATGGGAATCGGCCAGCGCCGGGTCAACTATAAAATGCGGGATGCTGCGTTTAGTCGCCAGCGCTATTGGGGTGAGCCTTTTCCCATTGTTTGGAAAGACGGGGTGGCCGTGCCGTTATCCGAGGAGGAGCTGCCGGTATTGCTGCCGCATATGGACGATCTGCGACCTGGTCCGGAAGGGGAAGGGCCGCTGGCCAATCTGGAAGAATGGAAAAATGTTGCCGGGGGTACTCGCGAAGTGAACACTATGCCGGGTTATGCCGGATCTTCCTGGTATTTTCTCCGATACATGGATCCGGGGAATGAGAAAGAATTCTGCAGCAGGGAAGCCAGTGATTACTGGAACCAGGTGGATCTGTACATTGGCGGAACGGAACATGCGGTGGGGCATTTGCTGTACAGCAGGATGTGGACCAAAGCGTTGTATGATCTGGGAAAGATCGGTTTTGATGAGCCGTTTCGCCGCCTGGTGAACCAGGGAAAGATAGGGGGAGATTCACGGCTGGTGTATCGGATCAGGGGTACCCGGACATTTGTTTCTGCGGGTCTGAAAGACCAGCACCAGACCGATGAGATCCATGTAGATGTGAACATTGTGAACGGATTTGAACTGGATACCGATGCATTTAAAAAATGGAAACCGGATTTTGCAGAGGCGGAGTTCATCCTGGAAAACGGGAAATATCTCTGCGGATCGAGGCTGGAGAAAATGAGCAAGCGGTATTTCAATGTGGTGAATCCGGATGATATTGTGGAGAAGTACGGGGCGGATACGTTTCGGATGTATGAGATGTTCCTCGGACCCGTGGAGCAGGACAAACCCTGGGATACCAAAGGCATAGAAGGGGTTCATCGCTTCCTGAAAAAAGTGTGGAGGCTGTTTGTGGATGAGGAGAAAGGTAAGCTGATCGTACAGGATGCACAGCCGGAGCGAGCTGAATGGAAGGCCCTCTACCGGATGATCCGGAAAGTAGACGAGGATACAGAGCGCTTTTCGTTCAATACTGCTGTGAGTGCGTTTATGATCGGTATCAACGAATTGTCCGACCTTAAATGTCATAAACGCAGCATCCTGGAAAAACTGCCGGTGGTGCTGGCCGCGTATGCACCGCATGTGGCGGAGGAACTCTGGCAACTGCTGGGTATGCAGGGATCCGTGTTGGATGCCCGCTGGCCGGCGGTAGAAGAACAGTATCTGGTTGAAACGGCCAAGGCCTATCCTATTGCCATCAATGGTAAGACCCGGGCAGAGATTGAGATCGCACTGGATGCCACTCAGGAGCAGGTGGAATCGATTGTTCTGGGGGATGCCGCTGTGCAGAAATGGCTGGAAGGCAAAACGCCGAAAAAAGTTATTTATGTGAAAAACAAGATGATCAACCTGGTGGTCTAAACAAAAGATACCGCCATTCGTTTTTTCCTGTAAATTGATCGCATGGCATTACCGAATCCAATTTTGATACAGGCGCTGCGGGATACGGCAGCGCGTTTGAGAGAGGGCGCAACCTACGCATGGGGAAACCATGGCGCCTGTAATTGTGGAAATCTGTTGCAGGTGATCACGCCGTTGAGCCGGCAGGACATTATGCAGTATGCCCAGACCGGCATCGGAGAATGGACGGAACTGGCAGAAGACTACTGCGGAGTGAGCAATGCACCTGTAGAACTTATGCTTTCTAAATTCCGGGAAGTAGGGCTGACGCCAACCGATGTTCATCATTTGGAATACCTGGACAACCGCGAGGTACTCGAGCATTTGCCCGGTGGTTTCCGGTGGCTGAAAAAGAATGAGCGGAACGATGTAATCGTATATTTCGAAACGTTCGCGCATCTGCTGGAGCAGCGCCTGCTGGCATCGGTGGATATCAGCGAAGCGGTAGAAGCATCGCAAACGGTTCGGGAAGAAGCAATGGTTCATGCCGGATAAGTTTTTTGTTGTTCCTTTTGATGAAACGAATGACCATCTGCTGCGGATGGATCTCACTGACGCTAATGAGTCGTTAACGACCGGCGTTGTTCAGGATATACGGCTATTCACCGAATGGGTTAGTGATGCGCTGGTAAAATCAGGCTGCAGATATGGCGTTGGCGGGTATGCCGAGCACCGGACGGTGTACAGCAGAAGCCGCGTCTTTGATGATCCGGACGGTAAGGAGCCCCGGAGGTTTCATCTTGGGTTAGATATATGGGGACCACAGGGAACACCGGTATATGCTATCCTGGATGGAGAGGTTCATTCGGTCGCATTTAATAACCGTATGGGTGATTACGGGGCAACCATTGTTCTGAAGCACCAGTGGCAGGGGGGCGATCTGTACAGTTTGTACGGACATGTATCGTTTCGTGATCTGGATGGACTTTCAGAAGGCATGTCGGTAAAAAGAGGAGATTGCATCGCTCATTTTGGAGATATCGGCGAAAATGGGCACTGGCCTCCGCATTTGCATTTGCAGCTGAT
>CANHUD010000069.1 GCA_947463665.1 Sphingobacteriales bacterium | reverse complement strand
GATTCACTCAGCATCAACAAAGGCTGGATGGAAAACATCCGCAGTCAGTGCCATGAAAAAGATAAAGCCGCCAGTTATTACCTGAAAAGCAAACTCCAGGCTGCCGAATGGTTTTTATCGGCCATTGCTCAACGCGAACAAACTATGCTCCGGATTATGCGTTCTATAGTCAGATGGCAGGAAGACTATTTCAAAGTAGGAGATCCGCTGTTGCTAAAACCTATGATCCTGAAAAATATTGCAGAAGAAACCGGGGTAGATATATCTACTGTGTCTCGGGTGACATCCAATAAATACGCATCCACACCTTTCGGGAATATTTTACTGAAAGATCTGTTCACTGAAGGGCTGATTTGCGATTCCGGGGAGTCAGTGAGCAGTCGTGTCATTCAACAGGCATTAAAAGATGTAATTGATGCAGAAGACAAAAAAAATCCGTTCACCGATCACCAGCTCGTTACGGCACTTTCCGAAAAAGGCTTTAAGATCGCCCGAAGGACAGTTGCAAAATACCGGGAGATGCTCCGCATACCTACAGCCCAGCTCAGAGCCATCTGGAAATAAAATCCTGTGTAGAATGAAAATTGTTAAAAACCATGCCCATGCCTAAAGTTTTGATTATTGATGATGACCACGACATCTGCTTCCTGTTGAACAAGTTTCTGACCAAGCACGGGTTTCAGGTTTACGAGGCGTTAACTGCCCGAAAAGCTGGAGAAATGATCGATGAGTATGAAGATCTTGACGTAGTGCTCAGTGATTACCGGCTGGATGGAACCGATGGAAAATCAATTTTGCTTCGCATCCGCGAGAAATATCCTCACCTGCCGGTGATCATCATTACCGGATACAATGATTTAAAAACAGCCGTTGAACTTATGAAACTGGGGGCGTTTGATTACGTTCTCAAACCTCTGTTCCCGGAGGAAATACTGAACACCATTCATGCTGCTCTCAAAACGAGACAGCAGCCTTCTGACCAACCCGACCGGACCACGGCTCCGGTTGGGCTTTCAGATACCCGGCAAAGGACTCAGAAGGATCCTGCGAACGGGGACTATATCTTTGGAAATAGTCAGGTTTTCCGTCTACTGCTGGACCAGATCCATCTGGTAGGCCCCACAGATTACAGTGTGATTATATACGGGGAGTCCGGTAGCGGTAAAGAAGCCATCGCCCAGGAAATTCATAAATGGAGTAAGCGTGCATCCAAACCGTTTGTGGCTATTGACTGCGGTGCCCTCTCCAGAGAACTGGCAGGAAGTGAATTGTTTGGTCACGAAAAAGGATCGTTTACCGGTGCGATCAATCAGAAGATTGGCAGTTTTGAACTGGCCAACGGGGGGACTATTTTTCTGGATGAAATCGCTAATTTGTCCTACGATATTCAGGTTTCCCTGCTACGTGTTGTACAGGAACGTAAACTGAGAAGAGTAGGGGGTACGCGCGATATTCCAATTGATGTACGGATTATCATTGCATCGAACGAAAAACTCTGGGAAGCCGCACAAAAAGGAAAATTCCGGGAGGATCTGTACCATCGGTTCAATGAGTTCACTATTGAAGTGCCACCACTCCGAAATCGCAAAGAAGACATCATGACGTTTGCCCGTTATTTCCTCCAAAAAGCCAATGAAAGTCTGGGTAAAAAGATCAAAGGATTCTCAGAGGAAGTAGAAGGTATTTTCAAAAAATACATATGGCACGGTAATCTCCGCGAACTTAAAAATGTAGTGAAACGGGCAGCGTTACTAACCGAAGGTGATTATATTGAAGACAGAAGCCTTCCCTTTGAGATTTCCAATTTTTCGAAATTACAGTTTGAACATCCGCTGGATCTGCCGGAGACAATTGCACATAAACAGGTACATATCCCCACTCCAATGCCTGTTTCGGAGAATGGAGGCAACAGAACCGCTGTTCCGGAAACCCATAGTCTAAAAGAAGCTTCCATTGATCTGGAATATGAACTTATCCTACGAACACTTAAAGATGTAAACTTCAATAAAAGCAAGGCAGCTCGTGTGCTAAATATCGACAGAAAAACATTGTACAATAAAATCAGGCTATATCAGGAGCTGAATACCAGAGCTTCGGGTAGATAATGGTATAAACCATATACAACATGTTCATTCCC
This sequence comes from Sphingobacteriales bacterium, assembly GCA_947463665.1. Lineage (GTDB taxonomy): Bacteria > Bacteroidota > Bacteroidia > Chitinophagales > Chitinophagaceae > Pollutibacter. Next base: position 7,601 of record CANHUD010000069.1, on the reverse strand, counting down.
TCTGAAAAATCTGCGGATACCGAAACCATCCTATTTAGTGTACCAGAAAGGTATTTTATCATGGGCAAAAATGCAGGCAAACAGCATAAATCTTTTCTGGAAAAAAAACCAGTTCATCCTGCTTTTGACCTGGAAGCAAGACTTGCTGAGCTGGAACGGGTGAATATGGAGCTTCGCCTCTACAAGCAGACCATGCTGGAGAAGGATGAATTTCTGAATCAGGGTACGTGGGAGTGGGATCTCCGATCCGGTGAAATGACGTTCTCTCCCGGGATATACCGGATTTTCGGTTACTATGATCCGGAGAAAATGAAAGACTGGGATCTGTCTGGCAAAAAACTCAACAGGCATCTGGATACAGACGAACTCCATAAAAATAAAAGAGACTGGGTGCGTATCCTGAAAGAAGCGGATACGTATCTGCGGGAAATGGAGATCCAAACACTGGATGGAGAGAGACGACGGCTCGAAACATTCGGAAAAGTATTCAGGGAAGAAAACGGAAATGCCTTAAAAGTAATTGGTACCACCAGAGATATTACCCGCCTGAAAGAATATGAACAGGAACTGGAGGTAAAAATCGATGAACTGAACCGATCAAACCGCGATCTGGAAGAATTTGCCTACATCGCGTCCCATGATCTTCATGAACCATTGAGAAAACTTTCTACATTCGGACAAAGGCTGGCTTTAAGTGCACGCGATGAACTATCGCCAACAAACAGGGATTATCTGTCTCGGATGCTAAAAGCTACAGATAATATGCGGAATCTGATTGATAATCTGCTCGAATTTTCCAGAGTTGCAAGGGGCTCTGACAATTTCATGTTAACAGATCTGAACCGGATGCTGGATGAGGTACTTTCTGAACTGGAACTTAAAATAGAAGAAACAGGGGCCTCTATAGACCGTTCCCCTCTGCCGGAATTAACTGTCAATCCTTCTCAAATCAGGCAACTCTTCAACAACTTACTCCACAATGCATTGAAGTTTATTCGAAAAGATGTACTCCCTGTCATCAGCATCCATTGTGAACCGGTGCGTCCGGAAGAAAAATTCCGGCATAAACTTAAACCGCATATCGCCTATTATCGAATAACCATTTCTGATAATGGCATAGGCTTCGATGCGCAATACACAGAAAAAATTTTTCAGATATTTCAGCGTCTCCATGGTAAATCCGATTATCAGGGTTCCGGAATCGGACTGGCTATATGCCGCAAGATTGCTGATAATCATAAAGGTGTCATCTTTGCAGAGAGTGAACTCGGAAAAGGCTCCCGGTTCTCCATCATCTTACCTCATTTAACCTGACAATGGCAGTTCCGGCAAAGATCAAGATTCTGATCATTGATGATGATGAAGATGATTTCTACATCACTTCCTCTTATATCCAGAAGATTACCGATGGTGTTTTTACCATCGACTGGTGTGCCAGTCCGGGGGAAGCCCTGAAGCGGATCTGCGAGAAAGCATATGATATTTATTTTATCGACTACTTCCTGGGGGCCATTACAGGTATGGATCTTCTGCAACAGGCCATTCCATACAACCCGGAATCTCCATTGATATTACTAACTGGTATGGGGAATAGAGATGTCGCCCTCAAGGCCCTTAATGCCGGCGCTGCTGATTATCTCGTGAAATCAGAAATTACAACCGAAAGTCTGGAGCGAAGTATCCGCTATTCACTGGAAAAAGCAAGATCTACCCGGAGGCTTAAGGAAAACGAGCAGAAATTCCGAACCATTTTTGAAAAAACCCGCGATGCGCTCTTCATGATGGATCAGCAGCTCCGGTTTCAGGAAGTGAATGGTGCCATGGAAACCCTTACCGGATTTTCTGCTGAAGAACTGATCGGTATCAGTCTGTATGATATTCTACCCGATGAAAAACATGTGGATACCCTCGTAAACCTCCTAACAACAACTGGTGAAGTAAATGATCTGGAAATTGAAGTGTACGGACGATCCGCTGAAGTACAATCCTGTATCCTGTCTCTGGTTACTGTTTCCAGCCCGGACGGTCATTCCTATATCCAGGGTGTTTTGCATAATATCAGCCAATTAAAAAAAGCTGAACGAACCGCTCTGCTCAGTGAAAAGCTGGCAGCTGCCGGCCGACTGGCCCGAACGCTGGCACATGAAATCCGAAATCCCCTGACCAATATCAATCTCTCTCTTGAACAGCTGCTTGAAATCAGCAACGATGAAAGTCAGCAGCCGTATTTTGATGTGATCGCCCGTAACAGTGCCCGGATAAATGCTATTATAAACGATTTGCTTATCATGGCCAGGCCGGCACATATGGCGCGTAAAATACTGGTTTTGCAGGATCTTATCGACAAAAGTATACATGCTGCCATGGATAGGATCACCCTGAAGAAAATTCAGGTACAAACGTCCTACCCGGATCGCCCGGCATATATCAGAGCGGATGAAGAGAATCTTGTCATCGCTTTTCTCAATATAATCATCAACGCTATTGAAGCAATGGAAGAATATAAAGGGCGATTGGTGCTATCTGTTTTAGAGGATAATACTTATTGGGAGGTGCGTATTACAGACAATGGTTCAGGAATACCGGAAGACCAGATACCGAAAATATTTGAGCCCTATTACACATCCAAAAAGAATGGAATGGGGCTGGGCCTCACATCTACCCTCACTATTTTACAGGCCCATAAAGCACAACCGGATGTACGGTCTGTGGAAGGAGTTGGTACAACCTTCTCTATTTTGTTCCCAAAAGTATCCGATCCTTCTTTTTCTGCCTGAAAAGGCTGCAGCTATTGCCCTTCAGCCAGGAACATGAATTGCTATTCATCCTTTAAAAGTATGTACATCTCCTGTGAAAAAGAACTTCGTTCCATCTATTCCATTCAGGAAGGATTACATGGAAAATCAGTTGTGGCTACCCGGGATATTCCTCCACAAACCATTCTGATGCGGGCCAGTGGGGAACTTCTTACATTTGAAGCTACCCGATTTCTGGGAGAGCAGGAGGCCTATACTGTACAGGTTGCCGTAAATAAATACATCTTATGCAGGCCTCCATTCCGATTTGTCAATCACAGCTGTAATCCGAATGCAGCGTTAGATGCGGATCTTTTTCTCTACAGCCTCCGTCTGATTAAATCAGGGGAGGAAATTACCTGGGATTATTCTTCCAGCATGCTGGAACGCAGCTGGACAATGAATTGTACCTGCGGTGCACCGCACTGTCGTAAACTAATCACCGATTTTGATCTTCTCCCTGTCGAAATTCAGCAACGATACATTCGTAACGGTTGGGTTATGCCCTTCATTTTGCGCGCTTTGGGGAAATAACGCTTCCGGTAAATCCTTTCTCAACATGCTTTCAAAAAAGAAGGGCTGGTAGAAACCAGCCCCGGTGTATCCTGTTTAACGTATGAAAATGAATTTTAAAAAGTGCTTCGTGCACATATAGTCATTATAAAAATTTCATGCCAGCCCCCCAACCTCCAAGGTCGGTACTATTTAAAAAGCCAGACTAAAAATAGCCTGGCTTAACCCTTGGAACCCAAAACCAACAACATGAAATTTTTACTCTTCCTCTTCAAGACCTGCTTCGTAATTGATATTGTTCTCAGCAATATAGGTCAACTGCTGATCCATGTCTTTTTCCTCATCCAGTGATTCCTGTAACCAGTCGGCCGCTTCCTGCATCGCATATGTTCTTGCCAGTGTGGTCAGACAGCCATATCCGGCAATCTCGTAATGTTTTATTTTCTGAACCGAAACAATCAGTGCCACATCCCTTGTAAGCGTATCCTCTTCAGTATCTCCCAGCAATTCATCGGCCTCTTCTACCAATCCATCGAATGCCGGACATTTTCTGACCTGTGCACGCTTGCCTAAAATTTCAAAAACCTGATCCAGCCTTCCCAGCTGTTCCTGGGTAATTTCCTGATGTTCCAGCAGCACATCTTTCAATTCATCCGTCGTAGCTTTTTTAGCCAGTCGTCCCAATGTGCGAATCTGGTTTTTTTCCATGTAGTACAAAGACTTCAACTGATCCATGAAGAGTTTCTCCATCATGGAATGCATGGGTGTCTGCTTTCGTACGGTTGTTGTCTGCGTTTTCGCAGAAACTTTCCCTCCACCTTGTTTTCCTTTTGTTTGCTTTGCCATAAAATCAACACGTTTATTTTTTCTACTCAGGATGAGTATCATCACTGGTAAAAAAACAATGCCACGATGTTGTGACAGACCCGCGGTATGTATTTTGCTCCATCCGGTAACAAATGCATTGTCCATGGAAATGCAAGAAGAAATCGTAAGACACAGAATCCTTGAGATCAGAAGTGCCATTCTTTACAATGTAAGCGAGGCACCTAAGCCGTTTTCTTCCGGATTGATCACTGCCGTAAGCTATGGAAACGATGGAAGTCTGTTTTTCTTTGCTTCCTGCCCTCAATTCCTTACAGCAGAAGATAAGCGCTTCCCGGGTGTTCTGGTCTTTTTTAAAAAAGGAAATACCTATTTTATTACATTAAATGGAATGGCAGAACTGCTCCATGTAAATGAAGAAGGAATACCGATAACAGACGGCGCACCTGAAGGTGTTTTACCTTCCGCCGATTCCGATAAAATGGCACTTTTCCGCTTTCGGATAGATAAAATCGAGTGCACAGACCATTCTGTCCCCAGTTCCGGTTTCCTGAAGCGAATCCGAACAGCTGTGTACTCCTGGTTTTGAAACGATTTTTTGCTAAATATTCGAGAGCTGCAGCAGTTGCGGATATCGTTTCTGAACATCCAGAACGAACTCTCCAAATAAGGTGTTCGCCCACGCAAACCACTTCCTGCTGAACTTCGACGGATCGTCCATATGAAACGCTTCATGCATGAAACCGGTTCCTGCATGTGTGGTCTTCAACATATGAAGCGATTTCCTCACTTCCTCCACATTCGTAGACGTTAATCCACGCATCGTTAAGGCCAGTGGCCAGATGGTATACATACCTCCATGCGGTCCACCAATGCCTTCCGCTGCCTTCCCTTTAAAATAGAATGGATTCTCCTCTGAAAGAATCAGCCGGCGTGTATTGGCATAGACCATATCACCGGGCTTCACCGCATGTAGATAAGGGAGCGATAACAGACTCGGAACATTGGCATCGTCCATGAGGTGAAAACTGCCGTATCCGTTTACTTCAAAAGCGTATACTTTTCCGTACACCGAATGGGTTACTACTGCATATTTCTGAAGCGCTGATTTCACCTCACCGGCCAGCGTGGTACAGGCTGCCGCCAGCGTATTGTTTTTGCGGATTTTTATCAGCATTTCGGCTGCCTGTTCTAATGAAGCCACCGCAAAAAAGTTTGCGGGTATCAGGAAGGGAAACAATGTAACGTCGTCACTCGGACGGAAGACCGAGCAGATGAGCCCCACTGGCTTCACCGGATAGCCGTATCCGGAAATAGGCACTCCGTCTGTTGCCCACGACGTCTCCCGCTGGAACGTATACGGTCCGCGGTCATTTTTCCGCTGCTGCTCCCGGAACGTCTGCACCGTTAGGCGTATGGTTTCTTCCCACTCCGCATCAAAAACAGATGTATCTCCGGATACTATCCAATAATGATAAGCTAATCTGATCGGATAGCATAAGGAGTCTATTTCCCATTTCCGTTCATGAATGCCGGGCTGCATTTTGGTGATGTCCTTGCTCCACTCGCTAACCTTCGTTTTATCCTTATAAAATGCATTGGCATACGGATCCAGTATGATGCATTTCTTCTGGCGGTTGATCACACCGGCAATCAGCTGCTTCAGCGGCTGGTCTTCTTTGATAAGCGGCAAATATGGCCATACCTGCGCGGTACTGTCGCGCAGCCACATTGCATCAATATCCCCGGTGATCACAAACGTATCAGGCTTCCCGTCTATATGCTCAAAATCTACTGTTGTGTCCAGTGTATTGGGAAAACAGTTCTCAAATAAACAGGCCAGTTCCTTATCCGCCATCAGCTTCTTCATCCGTGCAATGGTCTGCTCCACCGCCTCACTCACGAATTTGCGCTCTGCACGTGCAGGCCGGTGACAAAGATCCTGCATAAAGAATTTTTCCCGGTCGATCAGCATCGCACCCGTGAGCATGCTACTCTGCTTTATAAATGTCCGTCTGTCTGTCATGACTATTTTTTTGATGAGTATGAATAAGGATAATCTTTCTCGTCTGTTCCGCGGGTTTTATTCGGATTTGATTGCATACGGAATTCGAGCCGGCCGCCTTTCATAAGATCGCCGTGCTGCACATAATTCTTGGTGTGCAAAACTCCGTTGCGCAGAAACTGCCCAACATAGCGGTTGGAAGCAGGGTTGTTTGAACCGATGATTTGCAATTTTTGTCCGTTCTCCAGTTTTACATCGATCTGCGGAAACAATGGCGCCCCCAAAACATATTCATCGGTACCCGGACAAACAGGGTAGAAGCCCATTGCCGAAAAAATATACCAGGCCGATGTCTGCCCGTTGTCCTCATCCCCACAATAGCCATCGACACCGGATGTGTACAAACGGTTCATCACTTCACGCGACCAATACTGTGTTTTCCAGGGTTCTCCCGCATAATTATACAAATAGATCAGATGCTGGATCGGCTGGTTACCATGGGCATACTGACCAAAACGGATAGCCTGCATCTCCCGGATCTCATGGATCGGAAAACCATAATAACTCTCATCATATACCGGCGGAAGTGTAAATACAGAATCCAGCATCGATACAAATGTATTCCTGCCACCCATCAGGTTGATCAGCCCCTGTATATCATGAAAAACACTCCAGCTGTAATGCCAGCTGTTGCCCTCCGTGAACGCATCGCCCCATTTGAATGGATTGAAGGGCTTCATGAACTCGCCGTTCTTCAGACGGCCACGCATGAGTTTTGTTTCCGGATCAAACAGATTCCGGTAATTCAGCATACGCTTCTCATACAGGTCAATCTCCGCCTGCGGACGCTTCAGCGCTTTGGCCAGTTTCCAGATGGTAAAATCATCGTACGCATATTCCAGGGTTCGGGCAGCATTCTCATTTATTTTCACATCATACGGGACATATCCAAGCTGGTTATAGTACGATACGCCCTTTCGACCCACGGCATTCAGCGGCCCTTCATTGTTGGCGCCATGAAGCAACGCCTGATAAAGTGTTTCAATATCATACCCTCTGAGTCCTTTCAGGTACGCATCGGCCACCACCGATGCGGAATTATTGCCCACCATCACATCCCGGAAGCCGGGGCTCGACCACTCCGGAAGGAAACCACCTTCTTTGTAAGCATTCAGCAATCCTTCCTGCATCTCTTTGTTGACCGATGGATACAGCAGATTCAGCAATGGATATAATGCCCGGAAAGTATCCCAGAACCCAGTACCCGCGTAGAGAAATCCAGGCTGTATTTTACCGGTATACGGACTGTAATGAACAGGCTTGCCTTCTGAACTGATTTCATAATGTTTCTGAGGAAAACAAACAGCCCGGTACAGACAGGAATAAAAAACCTTTCGCTGCTCCTCCGTACCGCCTTTTACATCAAGCCGCCCCAGTACATCGTTCCAGGCAATTTTTGATTC
>CANHUD010000068.1 GCA_947463665.1 Sphingobacteriales bacterium | reverse complement strand
GAAGAACAACTCGCCGGCATCCTTTCCAACCATCCCCTGCTCTTCCGTCACCTGCCGGAAGACGCACGAAGCAATCCCCGGCTACTGTCAATAGCCATTCAAAAAGAACCGCTGGTTTATAAACATGTTCCCAAAACACATAAATCCAGGGCGGAACTCGTAAACGCTGCCCTTGATGCTAACCTCCTTTCCATACAGGAGATCCATCCGCACGCTGTTCCCGATGCCCGCTACATCCGTACCATCATCGAAACCAATCCCTTTCTAATACCAGCCCGCTTCATCACCCTCCATTACGCTAACGAAGAAGGCCTCTGCGAACAATACCTGCAGGCAACACTCGGTGGAAAAAACAGGGATCTGATGGCCATCGAAGCAGAAGATGACGCCTTTCAGGAACGAGAAGAAGCCCTGCAATGGTCGCTCTTCATCACCCCTGCCACACTCAATGATAAATGCGAACTGCCTTTCTAATAAACTCCTCATGAACAAACGATTACATCTCCATACCATCAGCCTGCTCGATCAGTTTATCTGGAAAAAACCGGGCAGAAATGTGATTACCCGTATCATCGATCTCGAAAGAGAATCCGGAAAACTCCCCGCCGGCGATGCGTTCATCGAACAACTTAATGGCCTGCTCCAGTCCGAAAACTTCACCCGCTATGCCCGATACGATAACTACCGAAATAAGACTGATATCCGCCCTATAAAAGCACTCCAGCAAAAAATCACCGATCTCGTTTCCATTTCCTTCAAAAACACCTACCAGTTTGCCGCCTTCGTTCTGCTGGCCGATAGCCGCTGCCCAAAAGAAAACACCGACCAGATGGATGGCCTCCTGCAACAATTAAAACCGGATTTCATACAGTTCGGAACCAGCATGGACATCAGCGAAGAAGATGGCGAATACATCACTCCGCCAGACGATGAAATCAATATAACCGTCTTCTTCGAATGCGCTCCGGATCACATCCTGAGAAGCAAACAGGTGACTAGCTATGCCCATTTCGATGAGCTGTTCAAGGTCAAAGACTACTTCCAGGAAGGCATAAAAGTGATGGAATATTTTATGGACAATCCGTTCGATCAAATTCCTGAAATGGTTTTTCAAGGCTACTTTTCCTACGGGATGATCCACCACCTTTCCAAAACATATCCTGACCATCCTATTATACCCTTCTGGATACGCAGGGCCATTACCAGGGGATACCACCAAAAATTCGGCCATAGCAATTTCCTGCAATTCATGCCGGAAGCAGACCGGCAGGATAAAGAAACCGTTCTGCTGTTTGTATCAGCCAATGGCCTGGAATTAGAATATGCGGCCCCCTCCCTGCAGCAGGACAATGACATAGTAGAGGCCGCCATCGCCCAAAATGGATACGCCCTCCTGTATGCTGATCCCTCTTTCCACTATGATCTCAACCTCGTGGAACGGGCCATAGACAACAATCCCAGGGCCATCTTCTGCCTGGAAGATCCCAAGGCATTCAACCATGATACATATGGGTTTCTCCTGCAGAAAGCACTGCTGAAAGATCTAAAACTGGCTGAAAAATTACCTGCAGCTGCCTTTGAAACGTACCCGGAACTGCTGCACGAACTAATCGTAAAAAATGCAGATTCGATCCGGTTTGCTCCCATCGCCTACCGTTCCGACAAAAATCTGGCCCGGGAACTTCTGACCCTCAAACCGCTGGCCCTTGAACATTTCGACATCTCCATCCAGTCGGATAAAGAACTGGTAAGCCTCGCCGTTCAATTGAATGGTCTGGCCCTTCAATTCGCTTCCCCCAAATTGCGCGGAGACGAAACCATCATCGAACAGGCCATTCTCCAGAACAAAAAAAGTTTCGTATTCGCAAACGAAGCCCTGCCCGATCGGGAAACAGTCCTCAGATGGATCAACATTCAGCCGCTCATCGTCTTACACATGAACCTCATCAACCGCATGGAATTCGACGATGAATTGCTAAAGGCCTATTTCACCGGTATTTTCAACTTTAAAAACGAAGATGTACTCTCCCTTCCACAGGGTGTTCGCATGTGGGAAGCAAATGAAGACAATGATACGGACCTCGATGATCTATTCTGATCAGCGGCTCTGCAGCTCCCGCCGGCTCACCTTCCAGCTGTTGATCAGTTCCCCTTTAACCCCCACAAACTCCACGTTCATCGTACGGTCAGCCCCCTTTCCGGTAAACCGCACCCGCGCATAGTTCTGGAGCTGGTCTACCCCCACTACCCTAAATGGATTGTCTTTCTCCGGCCCGCTAAACTTATGCGTTCCGGATGTAAGCGGGGAAGACGTGATGTCAAACAAAGGATACATCCCCGGCCTGTCCACCTTAATGATCTCACTATGATGGCGGTCGCCGGTCATGAACACCACTCCGCTGATCCGGTTCTCCTGAAGAAAATCCATCAGTTCATTGTACTCTTTCGGGAATCGGCGGAAACAATCAAACGGACTTCGGGGATTCAGCATCTGGCTACCGGTAGCAATGATGCGGAAACTGATGTTGCCGTTCGACTGGCTCTGAAGCAATGCATTCTTCAGCCAGCTCAGCTGCTCCGCCCCAAACATCTCCTTCTCCGGATTCGGCTGCCCATTCACACTGTCCTTCATCCCGTCATTGCTGCGATACCAGCGGTCGTCCAGTAAAAAAACATCCACATCGTTCCATGTGAATTTTGTGTAAATCCCCTGACCGTTCATGCCAGACGATGGATTCTGCCAGAAACTGTTGAACGCCGCACGACTGGCCTCTTTGAACGGATAACTCTTATCGGCATCGTTCCAACCAAAATCATGATCATCCCAGATAGCATAATGCGGCATGGCCGACCAGAAAGGCTGCAACACCGCCAGCTGCCGATCCGTTGATGCCCGCTTATGCATTCCCCACGCACTGTAATAATCCACTTCCCGCGTATACCAGTTATCCCCCAGCCACAACATGAACGCCGCCGGCTCCTTACTCATCGTCAGAAAGATCGTGGAATCCCCGCCATACGGCCTGCCAGGCCGGTCAAACGGCGGCTCATTGAAATAAGAACAACTGCCGGCCAGAAACGTAAAATCCGGCGCCGGCTTCCGCCACTGCCACAACTCCTGCGTCTTCACCGATCCACGATGCAACACACGTTTATCCCTGCCCACCAGTTCGTACCGATATGCCGTTCCGGGCATCAGTCCGGTAAGCTCATAATGCACCACATTGAAATACGGATTTACACCGGTCACTGCCCGGGCTGATCTCCGAACCGCAGACTTCCCCTCCTCAAAAAACTGCAACTGAACGTCTTTCGTGTTTTCCCGATACTCCACCCACACCTTTGCTGTACGAAACTCCGTATGCCCTAACATCGGTCCGGAAACAATTTCGGCCGACTGGCCCTGTGCAAAAAGAGAGACCAGTACCAACAATGGGAAAAATATAGAACGCATATACCTGACTTTTCTGTTGAGAAGCAAAGGTATGATAACAAAATCACCACTTACCAAAACCTAATCATTCCAAATCTTCACCGCCCGCTGTGCCCTGATTTTCCCTGTAATGCGTTCAATATATTTTACCCACCACAGCTCATTCGGAAATCCCTGATCACTGGTCAATGCCACCTCATCCGCATCAAAGATTACAGAGCGCCCTCTGATCATCAGCACTACCTGATCCGGAAAATTATCCAGCCCAAGCGCCGACGCCTCCTGATAATATGTCCGCTTCTCCTCCGAATAATCCAGCTCTTCTGCCCTAAACTTCGGATACTCCACATCCATATACAGGAAATTCAAAAATCCAATAATCGGAAAGGTTAATACGATCATCCCGTGCTCATACCGATACAACCGACGCTTCGAATCATATTTCCTCAACAGGGTATACAAGGACCCTTTCATCATGTCCGCACAAAAATGATAATCGGCGCCACCCGCCACACAAAGGCGCTCTTCCTTCGCAAGAGCAATCAGGGCAGTTGTCACATACCACTGGTATGTATCCCGCCTCGTCGGATACGGATCTGTAAACTTAACGTGTGAAAAGGCCGGATCCTTTTGCAGCTGTTCTGTATCCATCGGATTGTCTTCCAACAGCAAAAATTGCAATGCCTCCGTAGCACTACATACACACTCCCTGAGCTGATTCCCGATCGCATTCACATACTCCAGCTGCAGCTGACCAGTCAGATCCAGCTTTTTCAACCGATTCCCCTTTACATTCAGATAGATCAGGGATTGAGCCGATATATCCAAATGGGTTAGCCGGTTCCTGGATACATTCAACACGCGGAGTTCCTTACATACGCTGAGGTCCAGCAAACGAAGCTTCGTATCTGTTACCGATAACTCGAATAATTCATTCCCTTCCGGCAACATCAGTTGCTCCAGCGGACCACCCACATGCAGGCAATGCAACTTCTTCAGATCGCCCAGTTCCAGTAACCTCAGCTTTTTACCCGACACCAAAACAGTCCGCAAAGCAGTATTCTGCGAAAGATCCAACTCCTCCAGCCGATTGTTCAACAAATTCAACGTCTGCAACCGATCAAAATATACCAATTCTCCCACCGAACGAATACCCGCATCGCTCAGATCCAATTCCTTAACCTTCCGCAACAACGCCACAGGTGCCTCGCGGTCGGGATGGGCCGGCACAATTTTCAGATCTACCAGTCGGCGGTAAAAATTCGGATCCTGTATAACAAGCGTTTTTTTCACATAGCAGCTTTTCTACCTCTAATATAGGGTTATTGCCCGCAAAATCTATACTTCAACCGTTATCCCTCCTCCCAAAATCCATTATTCCGTATTTTCATCTTTCAACTCATCCCACATGCAAATGAAACAATTCACTCTTTCAGCATTCCTGTTCCTTTCAACCCTGGCAGTACACGGACAGGAAAACGTATGGTCAAAAAAATACATCCGTTCCCAGATGCCGAAAGTTGCCGCCTGGCAGTTCGTCCACTCCAACGGCAAACCGGAAAATACCTGGACCAACGCCGCCTTCTATTCCGGTGTCTACGCCGCCTACACTGTTACCAAAGACAAAACCCTGCTGGATTCCCTCATGGCCATCGGCCAGCGTAACCAGTGGCAGCCGGCCAAACGGTACGACCATGCCGATGACATCGCCATCAGCCAGACCTACATCGATCTCTATCGCATCGCCGGTAAACAAAACATGATTCAGGGTACCATCGATACGGTTAATCGACTCAAAACCACTCCGGGCATGCAGGTAAGCAACAAAGGCATCACCTGGTGGTGGTGCGATGCGCTGTTCATGGCCCCGCCAACCCTCGCCAAACTGGCCAAAACACTGAACGATCCCTCCTATCTCCAATTGAACGACAGCCTCTTCCGCCAATGCTACGACCTGCTGTACGATAAAGAGGAAAAACTCTTCGCCCGCGACGCTACCTACCTCATCGATGCCCAAGGCAACGGAAAACGCGAAGCCAACGGCAAAAAAATATTCTGGGCACGGGGAAATGGCTGGGTGGTAGCCGGTCTGGCACGCATGCTCGGGGAAATGCCCAAAGATCATCCTACCCGCTCCTTCTATACCTCCCTGTTCCGCGACATCATGACCCGCCTCCTCGAACTCCAGCAACCCGATGGTCTCTGGCGCACCTCTCTCCTCGATCCTGCCCAATACCCGGGCGGAGAGGGCAGCGGCTCGGCGTTCAACTGCTACGCACTGGCCTGGGGCATCAACCAGAAAATTCTCGATAAAAAAACATTCCTTCCGGCTACCGTCCGCGCCTGGGAAGCCCTCAACACCCTCGTTAAACCCGATGGTAAAGTGGGCTGGGTTCAACCCATCGGTGCGGATCCCAAAAAGAATTTCAACGAAAACAGCTGGGAAGCCTATGGCGCCGGCGCCTTCCTACTCGCCGCCTCCGAAATTCTCCGGCTGAAAAAATAAGTATCGCGATGAACCTCTCCGCCTACAACATCCAATCCGTAAAACCAACCGAGCTTATCCTAAAAGCCTGGCTCAAGCAACTGCTTTCCTTCATCGGCAAACGGGCTTTCCTCGACATCGCCGCCGATGCCTATGATTACATCGAAGAAAAAGAATGGGACCCATGGGCCATCCACCTGCTCACCAATGAACAGGTAACCGAAACCCTCAACCAATTCGATCTCCTGCCGGAAACCCTCTATTACCATACAGAACGAGGCTTTCCAGAACCGCCTGCCGGTACAGATCCCGATGACATACAGGATTACCTGTCCGCTGTCCCTGATCTCTTCGACCAATACCGGGAGATCTCCCTCGCCAACGGCAATATCCTCCTCCTTTACCGCTTCCAACAAAACCTGGTGGAGGTGATCAGCGAATGGGGCTCCCGCCTGGATGTGGAAGAAGAAGAACTGGACGTGTGGCGCGAATCCAATGCCTTCCGCTCCTGCAAGATCTCAGCAGACAAACAATCCCTCCTCCTGCATTTCCTCGGTCGTATGCCGGCCTGGGTAGTTTTCGGCTACGCCGATGCGTCGTTCGAATGCATAAAGGCGGATAGCGATATGTTCCACGACAACGCCCCGCGTTCCTTTTACCTGCCCGATGAAATCGAAGCAGTACATGAAAAATACCTCGCCAAACAGGAACGCCTGCACGATACCCCTTTCTCCGTCACCATCGGCACCCAGGAATGGACCACCCGTAACCTCGATACTAACCAGTTCCGCAATGGCGACCTGATCCCGGAAGCTGCTTCCTATGAAGAATGGGAAGCCGCCGCCGAAAACCAGTCGCCCGCCTGGTGCTTCTACCAGAACGATCCGCATAACGGCGCCAGCTTCGGTAAACTATACAACTGGTACGCCGTCAATGACCCTCGTGGCCTGGCCCCTGAAGGATGGCATATCCCTTCACTCGAAGAATGGGAAACAATGATCGAATACCTTGGCTACAACGCCAATGATCGACTAAAAGGCGGAGACGACTGGCAGCCGGATCAGGAAATGGCCAGTTTCATGCAACGCAAGAAAGCTGAATGGCAGGAAGAGGAGGAAGAAGAAGAAGAAAAAGAACAGTCCAACCCAGACGTAGCAGATGTCATCGCTGCCCTCTTTGGGAAAAGCAAGGATAGTAAATACGAGCAGGAAGAAGCATTCGAAGAAGAAGAAGATTTTGAAATGGAAGACTCTTCAACGGACGATGCCGATCTTTTCAACGAAACCGGCTTCACCGCCCTGCCGGGTGGTGGAAGAGGACAGTTCGGCAATGCTTTCTTCGCACTTCACGACAGTGCCTATTTCTGGACGTCTACACCATTGGAAGATGAAGAGCTCTCAGATCATGCCTATTTCATCCTCATCTATGAAGGCGATGATACCCCGCAACATGGAAATATGACCAACAAAAAAGCCGGGTTTTCCGTGCGTTGTGTAAGGGGAGCTTGAGTTACCCTTCAATGAAATTGCCAACACAATATTGCTATGCCCCGCTTCCTGTTGATTCTGGCCATCCTTTTAACTGCCTTCTCTACCACCGCCCAAACACCCCAATCCCAGGTGGTGCGCGGAACCGTCAGAGAAGCCAGCATCAGCTACCCACTCGCCGGAGCTACTATCACCATCGAAACAGATAGCAGCAAACAGGCGATCTCCAATGCTGCCGGACAATTCTCCATCCCCAACGTATCCCTGGGCCGACACAAACTCTCCGTAACCTTTCAGGGCTACAAACCAATTCTGCTCTCCAACATCGAAGTAGAAGCCGGAAAAGAACTGATCCTGACCCTCTCCATGGAAGAAGAAGTACAGCAACTCTCCAACATCACCATCACCGGCCGCCGCGATAGATCCGCTCCCGTTAACCCACTCTCTCTGGTAAGCGCCCGATCCTTCAGCGCAGAAGAAACGGGCCGTTACGCCGCTGGCATCAACGATCTCTCCCGCATCGCCACAGGCTTCGCCGGTGTGAGCAACAACAGCAGCGACGGCAATGCCATCATCATCCGGGGCAACGCTCCAAATGGGTTATTATGGCGCCTCGAGGGCGTTGACATCCCCAACCCCAATCACTTCGCCCGCGTAGGTACCGCAGGTGGCGCCATCTCCATGCTCAGCGCCCAACTCCTCGATAAATCGGATCTCGTAATGGGCGCCTTCCCCGCCGAATACGGCAACGCTCTCTCCGGCGTCTTCGATATCCATCTCCGGAAAGGCAATACCAATAAACGCGAACATACCCTCGCCATCAGTACCATGGGGGTCGATTTCGCCACGGAAGGCTATTTCTCAAAAAAATACAAAGGCTCCTACCTCATCAATTACCGTTACAATTATCTCGAACTGATCCGGAAAATGGGCATCGCCCTCACAGATGCCAAAACCCATTTCCAGGACCTCAGCTTCAACATCCACCTCCCAGCCGGAAAAGCCGGCACTTTCACTGTCTTCGGATTCGGCGGAACCGGCCAGCAGGAACAGGTCGCCTCGCGGGATTCCCTCATCTGGACTTCCCAGCCCTCCCAGCGCAGCGGATGGCTCGATGCTGCTTCCGCCGGCGCCACCGGTATCACCCACGAACTGCTCCTTAACAAAAAACTAAGCCTGCGAAACGTCGTATCCCTCAATGGTTTCCTTTACCGCGATGACAACAACCGCCTCAGTCGCTTCAATGCTCCGCTCACCATTGAACGAACCAACCGCTTCGAAGAGTGGAAAGCGGTGATCTCTTCCACGCTTTCCTATAAATTCAACGCCCGACACCTGATCAAATCCGGCGTCTACCTCACCGGAAAAAACGTCTACCTCCGCCAGCGGGAACTCGTTGGCTCCTCCCTCCAAAACCGAATCCAACATTCGGGAAGTACCCAACTGCTCAATGCCTACATCCAGTGGAAATGGGATATCTCCCCGGCCCTCCGCCTGCAGGCCGGCCTTCACAGCCAGCACCTGGCGCTAAACAACACGGCCTCTACCGATCCGCGCATCGGTCTGCGCTGGAAAACAGGAAAACGTACCCAGTTCACAGCTGCCTATGGACGCCATAGCCAGATACAACCCCTCGGCAATTATTTCGCCCGCGTACGTATCGGAAACGATACTGTACTCCCTAATAAACAGCTCGACTTTAGCAAAGCACATCATTACATCATCGGCATCGAACATCAACTGGGAAAAAACCTGAAATTCAGATCCGAAGTCTATTATCAGTCCTTATTTGACATACCCGTTTCGGCTAGTACCAGAACCAATTTCAGTCTGATCAATATGGACGATGATTTCACCATCCAGTCGCTGGCCAACAATGGCAAAGGCAAAAACTACGGCTGGGAACTCACCCTCGAACGCTCCTGGAACGATGCCTTCTACGCCATCGTCACCGCCAGCCTCTACCAGTCGAAATACCTGCCCTCCGATAACATCTGGCGCAACACCCGCTACAATTCCAATTCCGGATTCACGATACTAACCGGAAAGGAGTGGTCCTTCCACAACACCCGAAAACCACAAAGCTTCGCACTTGATGTACGAATGATGAGCACCGGCGGTGTCCGCGTCACGCCCATCGACCTGGCTAAATCCATTCAGCAAAAACGAACCATAACGGATAATGCCCGGCTCTATGATCAGAAATTACCGGCCTTCTTCCGCCTCGATGTGCAGCTGAAATGGAAAGTGCAATACGCCTCCATGACGGGCTCGCTCATCCTGGGTGTGCAAAATGCCACCGGCCGCGATAACCCTGTATCGCACAGCTTTAATGCGGCTACCAACAGCATCACCTACCG
>CANHUD010000067.1 GCA_947463665.1 Sphingobacteriales bacterium | reverse complement strand
CTCTGTTGCCAATAAATAAGCAGCCAGTAAAAACGAAAGTGCAACAAAAAAACCAAAAGAATTGATATACTGGGTAAACCCCCAAGGCTCTATGCCCAATGCATCTTTGAGAAAATAATATAGATTAGGATACATAGCTTGTTATTCCTATATGCAATGTACTATTTAAATGTATATGCCCACATCCGAAAAAAGAAGATCCCGCTTGTGGCAGGATCTCCGTCTCTCATTAAATAAAATTGATCAGGCCTTACAATGCTCTTCGAAGGCTGCCATTAAATTACCGGCAATGAGTTGTGCAGGCCTGCCTTCGATCTGATGACGTTCAATCATATGAACCAGTTTTCCATCCTTAAACAAAGCGATCGCTGGTGATGATGGAGGATAAGGTAATAGATGCTCACGTATTTTACGTACCGCTTCCATGTCGTATCCCGCAAAACTGGTGGCTAATCGATCCGGTCTGAAAGGACTGTTTGCAACGGCCATCAGTACTCCGGGGCGGGCTGATCCGGCAGAACAACCGCAAACAGAATTAATCACAACCAGCGTTGAACCTTGCTGACTCAATACGGTATCCACTTCCTCAACCGTAACCAGCTCATCAAACCCATTTTCCGTAAGCTCCTCTTTCATTGGAGCAACAATCTCTATTGGATACATAAATTATGTTTCTTTTATAACACAAAGTTACCCAAAATGTTAGATTCTGCAAAAGGGTGCCATAATGGCGCAGAAAACTTTCTAAAAGCGCCATAATGTCGCTATCTGTTTATCCTAAAGAACGAGTGACAGTTAACCAGGGTATGGTATCAGCTTTGATACAGGTTAAGTATTCCTAACAATTAAAAAATAAACTATGACACTGGTAAAATTTAATCAGCGACCTTCAGAACGAAGAATCAACACCATTTTTGATGACTTTTTTAATGATTTTCCCCTGCGGATTCAGGATGAGTTCAGCAATATGAATGGTTCTGTTCCGGTGAACATTCGTGAAACGGGTAATGCTTTCTACATTGATGTGATTGCACCCGGCATGGAAAAGGCTGATTTCAAAGTAAACGTCGACAATAACATGCTTACAATTTCTGGTGAAAAAAAGGCCGAATCTGTCCATGAAGGGGAACGTATGGTCAGGAGGGAATTTTCCCACAAGTCTTTTACCAGGAGCTTTACACTGGATGATTCCATAAAAGTAGACAAGATCAAAGCACAGTATGACAATGGTATTCTGCATGTTGAAGTACCCAGAAAAGAAGAAGTAAAGATCCAGCCGAAAGAGATTTCTATACAATAAGAAAGCTTTGATTCTTAAAAACCTCCTCGGTAAGAGGAGGTTTTTGCATTTTAATAGGGTATACAATTCATTAAAAGAGGTAAATTTGCTTAACCCAAATTTTACAGATGCGAATAGTTTCTTCTATAGCCTTGTTTTTACTGGTGATGAATACGTTTTCGTTTGCCCAGGATTCTACAAGGACAGACACCATTCCTACCCTGGTGCAGCTACCTCCACAGCCTCAGGATACGGTTTTGAGAATAACAAACCTTAATCCCTATTTCACTATTCATGTGGATTCGGTTCTGAACTATGATCTCAACATAAACCGATATGAAGAAAATTATTTCTGGTATATGAAGCAGGCTCCGGTTGGAGTTAAACTTGAACGGACAACAGGTACTCTATATTTTAAGGCCGACAAATCGTTTTTTAAGAGCGGTAAACTTAAATATGATTTGCCTTATACAATTTCAGTAGGCGTTCAAAGCCTGTCTGATCCCAAAGACAGGATAGATACCAGTTTAGTAATCCTTTTTTACAGTACAGAAATAGTTGTTTCTCAAATTAAGCCAGAAGTGGTAGGTGTGATTTCAGCTGAGGAAGGGGATACCGTTCGTTTCAACATACAATGTGAAATCGGAACATTTCCGGTTGAACAGATTAATTTCAGCTCCAATATTCCACTAACTACTCTTCAGCCCATTAACAAGTGTAATGATGTTTTTTCATGGGCTATCCCTTTCGATTTCATTAAAGAAAACGATACCACCCGCCAACGCTGGGTAACACTTCGTTTTGTAGGATCCGATAAGTTCTATAATAAAGACACAGCGGAAGTAAAAATTGCCGTACGTCCGGGAATAAATTATCCGCAAAAAGTACAGGAACATAAAAAAGTTTCACAGGAGATGTATAGCTATGTTCAAAACCTGAAACTGACTTTTTATGTTGTAAGTAAGAATATCAAGACAAATAAGTCAACTCGTACTGGTTTTGATATAACAAGTTCAACAACAGCACTGTTAGGAACGATAGTAACCTCAACGGCTACTACAACCAGCAAGGCGAATATAGGTAAAATATTTCCGAGCGTTGGTTTAACGTTGGTGCCGGTAAAAGAAGCCGTTGCCCCTAATAAAGTACAGGAACAAAATACTGCAGCACAGTTAAGGGGTGTCACAAAACGTCTGGAATACCTTTTGAGTGAAAATCAGTTGATTGGTGAAAGAGATCCGGATATAGTAACAAAAACACAGAAAATACGTCAGGAACTGAAAACCGCTCAGATGCAATTAATTGATCTTCCGATTGTCGAATTTGGCCCCGGCGTTAGCCAGTCTCAGGCTGATAAATACTTCAATGATCCGAAGGTTATTAAAAAGTATAAGCTGAAAGTAAACTAATGCGAAGGAAAAATTCTGGGTTATTTGATATAACCCAGAATTTTCAACATACTTTGAGCAGACTGTTCACGTGCATAAATCCAGTCTATCAACTTGCCATTCTTGTCTTTTTCAACAATGATATGCTTGGGTGAGGGAATAAGGCAATGTTTGATTCCACCGTATCCGCTGATCTGATCCTGATAAGCGCCTGTATGAAAAAATCCAACATACAATGGCTCCGCATCATCATCCTGTTCGCCGTTTGATGTCACTTTCGGCAGAAAAACTTCATTGATATGCTCCTCTGAATCGTAATAATCATGACTATCACAGGTTATACCACCCAGCACTACCCTATGGTATTCATTATTCCATTTGTTTACTGGCAGCATCAGGAATTTCTCGCCAATGCCCCATGTGTCTGGTAAAGTGGTAATAAAGGAGGAGTCGATCATATACCAGGTTTCCCTGTCATTTTGATTTTTCTGACCGATTACACTGTATATGTGTGCCATGCTTTCTCCTACCGTGTAACTTCCGAACTCAGTGTATATATTCGGCATGGGTACTTTTGCCTTCTTACACACTTTCTTGATGTTCCCAACAATCTCGTTTACCATGAACTGGTAATCATAATCAAAGCCAAGTGAGTGCTTGATAGGGAAACCTCCTCCTATATTGATGGAGTCCAACTCGGGACAGATCTTTTTGAGTTGGCAATACAGATTTACTACTTTATTAAGCTCACTCCAGTAGTAGATATCATCCTTAATGCCCTTGTTCAGAAATACATGAAGCATCTTGAGCTGAAATTTGTCTTCATAACCCTCGATGTTATCAACATAAAATTCCAGAATATCCTTCGCTCTGAAACCAAGCCTGGATGTATAAAAAGGGAAAGATGGCTCTTCTTCTGCCGCTACTCGTATTCCCAGTTTAAAAGGAACTTTAACTGAACGTCTGTATTTATCCAGTTCATCCTTATTATCCAATACGGGTACTACATTCTTAAATCCTGAATTCAAAAGTTTTGCGATTCGGGAAGTATAAGCACGCTGCTTGAATCCATTGCAGATGATAAAAATATCTTTGTTGATCTTTTTCTTCTCATAAAGCTTATTGATAATCTCAATATCATAAGCGAAAGAAGTCTCCAGGTGAATGTTGTGTTTCAGCGCTTCCTCTACCACAAAAGAGAAATGAGAGCTTTTGGTGCAGTAACAATAAAAATACTGTCCCTCGTATTTATGTTTCTTAAAGGCCTTGTCAAACATGTCTTTTGCCTTGTTGATCTGCATTCCGATCTTTGGCAAAAAGGTTAATTTGAGGGGCGTTCCATATTTCTTGATCAGGGCTTTGATATCCAGACCATTGAAATGAAGATTTCCATCCTTAACCTCCAGTCCTTCCTGTGGGAAATAGAAAGTCTGCTTTACGAGGTCTGTGTATGTGTTGTTGTTCAATGCCTTTTGTGGTATTTACAATTTTTAAAAATAAGTGAATGCAAAATTAAATTATTTTCAATGTCAAGCGCAAAAAAAACGGGCCTGGTAATCCCAGACCCGTTTTGTAGATGTTTCACCAGCTTATTTAACTGAATCAACAATCTTTTTGAAAGATTCCGGCTCATTCATGGCCAAGTCAGCCAGGATCTTACGATCAAGATCGATACCTTTAACCTTAAGCTTATTGATGAATTCGGAATAAGTCATTCCTTCTTCACGAACAGCAGCATTTATACGGGTAATCCACAATGCACGATACTCGCGCTTTTTGAGTTTACGTCCTACATAACGGTACTGGAGGCCTTTCTCTAATACGTTCTTGGCTACTGTATATACGTTTTTACGCTTGCCATAGAAACCTTTTGCCTGGTCTAAGACTCTTTTTCTACGTGCTTTTGATGCAACTGAATTTTTTGAACGGGGCATTGCTTACAATTTGGTGGTTTAAAGTTAGACCGATGATTATTTCAATCTCAACAGTCTTTTTACAAAATCCATGTTCGAAGCGTGAACCTGACCTTCTACGCGAAGCGAACGCTTCCGCTTGGTGGATTTTTTGGTCAACAAGTGACCGCGGGTCGGCTTCCGGTACATGATTTTTCCGGTAGCTGACACTTTAAACGTCTTTTTTGCCCTGGAATGGGTTTTAACCTTTGGCATTTTTACTTATTTACGTTTACCCTGCTGGTGTGTCTGCACAGGCAGACCTCTTTTGGAACCATTTGGGTTAAATGGGTGGCAAAATTAAGAAATTATGATATCATTTCCAAAATTGCACTTAATTGCTACTGTTCCAGCTGTTATTCTTAGGGTCAACATCCGGGAACACTCCATCCGGATCGATGGTCACTTTCCGGACTTTTTCCGCAATTTCCAGTTCAACAGTATGCTTACCGGAACTCTGCCAGATCTCAACCGGGAAAATCTTCCGAATGGTTTTGCCTGATTCTGTAACAGCTTCCAATATTACCGGCATGGCCATTTTTTCCCTATTCTCAAGGGTCACATGTATACGTCCTGCATTTCCGCGAGGGTATTCCACCTTTGTGATGGCCTGGTCCAATTTGTAATTTTCAAGAAAAAATGATTTCCAGAACCAGTACAAATCTTCGCCGATGCTGTTCTCCATGCTACGGAAAAAATCCCAGGGCGATGGATGTTTGTATGCCCAGTCATTAATATACTTTCTGAACGCCGCGTCAAAACGACGTTCACCTACAATATGATTCCGGAGGATCGATAAGGCTATGGCAGGCTTATAATAAAGATTCAGTCCAATATTCCGCTCGGCCATGCCATCGGGGGTAAGCATGATTTTTTCTGTGCGTGGATCGGTGATCATGGGGGCAATGGCCTGTGCCTTTAGTTCCGCCTGGGAAAATTCACCCTTGTTAAAATCTACCGAACTGATGTTGTTGATAAACGTGTTGAAGCCTTCATCCATCCATCCGTACCTGCGCTCATTGCTACCCACGATCATCGGAAACCAGGTATGTCCCATTTCATGGTCGGTTACCCCCCACAGCGATTCACCTTTGTCTTCCCATGAACAAAATATGATACCGGGATATTCCATACCGCTGACGTTGCAGGCCACGTTCACCGCAACCGGGTATGGATAGGGATACCAGCGAGAGGAATACCCTTCAACAGATCCTTTTACAAATTCACTGCTTCTTCCCCATGCTTTAGAACCTTCTGATTCAACAGGGTAAACCGACTGGGCAAAGGAAGTTTTGCCGCCGGGTAAATTCATCTTACAGCCATCCCAGATGAAACTTTTCGAGCTTGACCAGGCAAAATCTCTTGCGTTGGAAAGTCTGTATTTCCATGTTTTCGACTTCTTTTCAACTGTTTCTTTGCTCAGTTCCTCTTTAGTCTTTATAACGATGGTCTTATCACTCCCTTTTGCCTGCTGGTATCTCCTGTACTGTTCTCCGGAGAGCACTTCCTGTGCGTTCAGGAGTTCACCGGAAGACACCACTACGTGATGAGCGGGCGCTGTGATGGATACATCAAAATCTCCGTATTCCAGGTAGAACTCACTTGCCCCCAGATAGGGTTCCGTATTCCATCCCCGAAGATCGTCATACACACATATCCGCGGGTACCATTGGGCAAGCGCAAAGATCCGGCCATTTTTCGTATCCAGCCAACCCATTCTGTCGGCGCCCTGCTCAGGAATGGAAAACGAATAATCCATGCGTATTTTCATACTTCCTTTAGACGGCAATGGTCTGGGTAATCTTATTTGCAGACGAGTATCCGTCTGCACAGTATCTGCAATGGTTTCGGCGCCTTTACCCCCCGATTCCATAGAAATACGGATATCACTGAAACGGAATCCTCCATCAAAGCCTGATTGTGAATCACCATACCTGCTCCTGCCATTTAAAGGCAGTTTGGCAGCACCCCTGGAATCCCGTGCAAAGAGGTTTTGATCCAGTATGAACCAGAGGTGCGACAATGCCTGAGGGCTATTGTTTCTGTAAGTTATGGTAACACTTGCCTTAATGCTCCCATCTGCCTCATTTAACTGTGCTTGTATTTGGTAATCCGCCTTGTTTTGCCAATAGGCAGGACCGGGTTCCCCGGCACCATTCCGATACTCATTGCCCCCAACCGGATAGACCTGAGGTCCAAAGAGTGTATAGGGATCATACGTGGATTGTGCCGAAACAAAACATGTAATTAGCAGGAAACCTGCCATTAGTTTTTTTCTCATATGTTCGATTGTATTGCTAAAGTAACGATTCCAGCATTTTCTTTCCTTCCGCTTTATACGTTTCATCATCTACGGATTTTGGTGACATCCGAACCAGTCGCTGCAAAACTTCTACCGCTTTATCGCTCCTCCCCTGTTGTTTATATGCCTTTGCCAGATCCAGATAATTCAACACAAATGAGGGCTTGATACGTCTGACCTTCTCAAACAAAACTATGGCATCCGTAAGACTGGCGGGGGGCAATCCTCCCATCAGCTTGATCGCAGCCTTTTCCATACCACCCAGAGCCGAAACTTCAAAATGCCATTTGCCCAATAAATGGAGAGATTGATAATGAAGTGAATCAGTCTCTAATGCCTTTTCAGCACTGTTTTTTATTTCTTTTACAAATTGTATCTTTTCTTTAGGGGAACTGACCTCTGATAATTTTGCCTTTGCAAGCCCCATCACAAAATTGGCATCCGCACTCTTTTCATTGGCGGCAATAGCTCTTTCTGCATACATAAAAGCCGCTGTAAAATGTTCCTGTTTTGCCTTTTTATCGGTTTGTCTGCTTCCCAGAATACTATTCCTTTCACTGATCTTGCATAATGCCTTCAGATCAGTTGGTGAAATCCTCAGCGCTTCCTGGTATTTGGCAAGGGCATCCTCCTCTTTCCTTTGCTCTTCAAGTTGTTCCGCTTCTTTTAAAAGAAAGGATATATCCTGCCCCATAACCATATGGCTAAAAAACAGAGTGCTTATGAAGATGAGTTTCTGTAGATTCATTTGTATGACTTTGACAGGCTAACAGCCAGTTCACCCCGAAAGTTAGCAACCGGAGGGGAAATTTTTGTCACCGTGATGTTAATTTCAGTTAAAAAAGGGAAATCCTCATGAATGGTAGCGGCTATTCGCTCACAAATAGTTTCCAAAAGAGGTTCCGGTTTTTCCATGATTTTTTTTACCAATTTGTGCAGTCTTACATAATCAATGGATTGATCCAATTGAACAATCGGGTCCTCACGGCCAAACAAAACCTTTAGGTCTACCCTGAATTCTGCTCCGGTAATTCTTTCCTCTTCATGAACACCGTGAAAAGCGAAGAGGCGGATATTGTTTAATTGAACCTGCCAGTAATTCATTCAGTTATTTTTTCAGATCATGGTAGTAATGTTCCAGAAAACCGGGTTTTACCATTCGTGTAGTGTCTGGACCCACCAGATGATCCAATTGAAAATTAGTATACAGCGAATCCCGCAGATCAAATAGAAGAAGTTCCGCACTAAATGATTGCCCGTCTTCGGTGCGACTGGTACCGGCAATGATTAATCTGTCGTTATTTAACCAACCGACGGCTTCGGCCATTTGTCCAGGACCATAAAATAGAAGCTGAAATCGTTTTTGACCTGCCACATCAGCCAATACAACCTGCTGATCGGCCTCACCCGGAATCAGTTTGCCATTATACAACTGAAATGAATAGCTAACAAGATCGATGTAGCGATTTTTATCCGGTGAAAAACAGAAAAATCTGGAAAAGTCTGATTCGTCGCCATTGGTTATTGCTGAAGATAATGACTCCATATGCAAAGTCACTCCTGAAGATCTGAATCGGGGTAACCGGAAACCGGAGTCCTGGACCTGATAAAATCGAATCCACTCCATGATAGAGGCCGGCATTTCTGCCATGGAAAGCGTATCTCCCTCTTCAATGGCTGATATGGAAAATTTTTCTTCCGAAAGGTCTGGTGCTTGTTTATCCGATGATCGGCACGAATGCAAAAGTATACCCCAAAGAAAAATGGTCACTATGGCTTTTATGGATCTTGTCATAAACTTCCTCCAAAGAATAAGTACGCCACTAATATCGCAGTAATGATGCCCGCCAGATCTGCCAGCAGCATAGCAGGTATGGCATATCGGGTATTACGTACCGCTACAGAGCCGAAATAAACAGCCACCACATAAAAGGTAGTGTCACTCGATCCCTGAAAAATAGCTGATAATCTTCCGGCAAATGAATCAGCTCCGTATCTGGTCATCGTATCGATCATCATGCCTCTTGCCCCACTTCCGCTTAAAGGTTTCATGAGAGCAGTGGGAAGTGCAGAAACAAAATCTGTCTGAAAACCCAAAAAAGTAAAGAGCTGCTGAAGTCCGGAAATAAGGTAGTCAAAAGCTCCGGAGGTTCTTAGTACGCTGATCGCCACGAGCATGGCCACCAGGTAGGGAATAATCCGAATAGCAATGTCGAATCCACCTTTGGCACCTTCTGTAAACACTTCGAACACATTGATTTTTTTCCGAAAGGCCCCTAAAAGAAAAACCATGAATATAAGCAGGATCAGGCCATTGCTAACCACTCCGGAAAACCGCTCTATACCCGCAGCATCCAGAAAGAAACGGATATAGGAAATGAGAAGTCCGATGATAGCTGATATTCCCAATATCCAGCCCAGAATAACGGGTTGCCACAACCTGATTTTTTGTTTCATGGATACAATGACCAGGGCAGCAACAGTTGCTACAAAAGTAGCAATCATACAGGGGATGAAAATATCAGCCGGATTGGCAGCAGGAGGAGTCACAGATGCCCGCATGGCGATAATACTAACAGGGATAATGGTGAGTCCGGAGGCATGAAGCGCCAGAAACATGATCTGGGCATTACTGGCGGTTTCCTTGCGTGGATTAAGTTCCTGAAGACTTTCCATGGCTTTCAGGCCGAACGGGGTGGCGGCATTGTCCAACCCAAGTAAATTAGCCGAGAAATTCATCATCATATGTCCCATAGCCGGATGGCCTTGGGGCACTTCCGGAAACAATCTGGAAAAGAAAGGACCTACGATTCTCGAAAGGAAACGAATGGCACCGGCTTTTTCCCCAATGTTCATAAAACCCAGGAATAAGGTCATAATGCCAATCAGTTTAAAGGATAGTTCTACACTG
>CANHUD010000066.1 GCA_947463665.1 Sphingobacteriales bacterium | reverse complement strand
GCTGGTGCGTTGTGGTATTCTGGTGGAGGTCACGGCAGAAGAGTCGTTTGAATCTGTACGATTGCGGAGTCTGTATGTACACGATATATTCCTGATGGAGCCTGGTTTTAAACGATCGGCGGCGGAGGTAAAAACGGCCAATGGTACGCAAGGCTATGGCTGGGGCATCCGCTTTATCAACAGCAGTAAATCAGGGAAGCTCCGGAAGCTGGAGGTGCTGCATTCGGAGATCCGCAGGGTGAGCCATACCGGTTTGAAATTCACTTCACCGCGGGAAGGGATAACGGAGGTAACGGTAGCATATAACCGGATAGAAGACTGTGGCGGACCGGGTTTGCAGTTATCGGGCGCATCGATGGTGCATGTTCATCACAACCAGATACAGCGCTCGGGATCGGTGGCCGACAGTCGGAACTGGGGCCGGGGCAGTGGCATGTGGACCTGGTCGTGCCGCGATGTACTGATCGAATACAACCGGTTTGAATCAGCGAACGGACCGGGAGATTCAGCAGGTGTGCACATCGATTACAATTGTTCGGATGTAGTGGTACAATATAATGTTAGTCGCAACAATGCCGGTGGTTTTTGTGAGATCCTTGGGAACAATTACAATTGTGCGTACCGATATAACATCAGTATAAACGATGGGCATCGGGTGAAGGGGCAACGGGGAGCTTTTCAGGAGGGTAAAATTTTCTGGCTGAGCGGGTACCAGGGGGATAAGCAGAAGCCTAAGGGACCTTTCAACAGTTATTTTTATAATAATACCGTGTATGTATCGGATTCGATTGTTCCCCGGATAGCGGTGAGTCCTTCTGCGGAAGGAGTATTGATTGCCAACAATATTTTTTACTTCGCGAAACCCGCCATGGAAGTGGCCGGCGACCAGCAGCGCAAAGAGGCGATTGCTGGAACGGCAAAGAATATGGTGTTTACGAACAATCTTTTTCTGGATGGCAGGGGCTGGCCGGTGGAGGGAATGGTACAGCAGGATGGGTTAACAGGGGATCCTCTGTTTATTAAGGCCGGTGGTGCGGATATCCCGGATTATTCGCCGCGGGAAAAAAAGCTGATTTCGAATAGGGGAAAAGTTGTGCAGGCGCTACCGGGTGATTCCGTTGGTATCCGGATTGGATTGCTAACAGAAAAAGATATTATGGGGCGGAAAGTTGGAAAGCGGCCGGATCTGGGAGCATTGGAGGTTGAACGATGATAGGCATGAATGATTAATGTTCTGACAGCAAAATTTCGGTTTCAATTTTTAGAATAGGCAAATGAACAATTACGATGCTCCAAACAATTTCATCTGAAACTGAATCATAGCCGTGTATTATTCTATTTCGTGTATCGACAATTTTTCTGGCATTAGAAAAGTTGTTAATTTCAATTCTTTGAAGAACTCTGTTCATAGCTTCTCCTATAATTTCAATATTACGTTCAACAGCTCTTCTTGTTTTTAGATCATTTTGAAATGCTTTGAAATCTTCTTTAAGGTCAGTAGTAAAGCTTTCTATTTCGTGAATAGCGTTTAGAACATCATAAAGCCAAGCCTTAATTTCCACTTCCATATAAAAGCTTTTTTTGCTGTTCTATTTTTTGTCTGACATAAGGGTTCTTTACTGATTTATTTTCAATCAGATCAACCTGGCGTTCAAAAAGATGTTGAAGAGAATACTTTAAATCAAAATAGTTATCAGCATAATCAGAAAGATTTATGGATTCAAAATCAACGAGTAAGTCAATGTCGCTATTTGACGTAAATGACTCAGATGTTATAGATCCAAAGGCGTGCAGGCTTTTCACCTGGTGACGCCTGCATATTTCTCGTAATTCTTTTATATGTTGGGTAATCAAGTCCACCTGCTACTAAATTAGTAAAATTCCTGTTTCAAAATCCATGCATAGCAAGTGTCTTATATACTAAATGCTGTAATATAAATTACCGAACCCTTTTTCCCTGCTATTGTTATACTGAAGATGGAACGAATAGATGCCAGAGAGCTGATCAGATCGGACGCA
Organism: Sphingobacteriales bacterium; assembly: GCA_947463665.1. Classification (GTDB taxonomy): domain Bacteria; phylum Bacteroidota; class Bacteroidia; order Chitinophagales; family Chitinophagaceae; genus Pollutibacter. The sequence goes on along the minus strand of CANHUD010000066.1, from coordinate 7,819 downwards.
CAGCAGGCGAAGGAGATCATCGACCGGGTGATTGAAATGGCCTGGGAGGACCGCACTCCGTTTGAAGCCATTGAGTTTCAGTTTGGACTGCCGGAGGCGGAAGTTATAGCCCTGATGCGGCGCAGTTTAAAACGGAGCAGTTTCAATCTATGGCGAAAGCGGGTGAACAGCGGCGTTTCGCAGAAGCACCGGTACAAGCGGAATCCGGAGATCGATCGCTTCAAATGTACCCGGCAGCGGGCGATTTCCCACAATAAGATCAGCAAACGGTAGTTTTTCACGGGCCTGCCACTTCTTGTTTCCTGAATACATTTCATCTAACCGCACTGGTCAAAAATACAAAGTGGTTGGTATGGCAGAGAGTGTCAGTCAGATTAATTTCATCAATTGAATACTGATTGAATATTCTTAAGTCAATTCCCATGGTACAGTACCAATTTATTCGGCGAATGCTCTTTGTTATAAGTCTGTTTCTTTTATTTTTTGCCTGTGACAAGCCTGATACCAAGCCGGCGCCTCCTAAAGTAAAGGCTGACTATACATTTACGGTCACAAATGCCGGACAGCTCCCCGCTATAGTATCGTTTTCGTCAACCTCGAGCAATGCAACTTCTTTCAGGTGGGATTTTGGGAATGGAAGTACTTCTACATCAGAAAATCCATTCACACAATATACTTCAGCCGGAACGTTTTCTGTAAAGTTAGTGGCTGTTGGAGCAACCGGGGCTGATTCTATAACTAAAGTAGTTACTATCCAACAGGATAAGCCTCAGCCTAATTTTGCATTTGTAGTACTGAATCAGGGTTTTCTTCCTGATACGGTAAGTTTTACGTCAACTACGGTAGGTGCTACGCGTCTCAAATGGTATTTTGGAGATGGTAAAACAGATACAGTTGCCAATCCCAAAAATGTGTATACCAATTTTGGAAACTTTAATGTGAAACTGGTTGCTACCAATGCAGCCGGCAGTGATAGTATCACCAAGCAGGTTCAGGTTATCCTGAATAAGCCTGTTCCGCAGTTTACCTTCACCCATTCCAATACGGAGTATTTACCGGTAAACGTATTAACGCAGAATACTACCATAGGATCAAATGTAACCTATCGTTGGACAGTTGGGACTGTAACCTCCACACAGACAAATCTGAATGCCAGCATCAATAGTGGGGGGCTTCATGCGATCAAGCTGGTAGCTACCAATGCCAGTGGCAGCGATAGTATTACAAAAGTTCTGAGTATTTCTCCTTTTCCCCAGACCTATCAGAGTTTTGAGAACAAGGCGCATAACCTTTTCGCCTGGGAAGGAAATAGAGTTACGATTCTCTCAAGGAGTAATACCCTTAACCGGATTACCATGTACAAATGGCTGACTGCCATAGATAAAGCCTATGATTATTATAAGCTTTGTACCGGCAGGGATCCCACTGCATTACCGAAAACTACACTGAATGGCCGGTCTACGATCGCAGATGTTCCTTCTTCTTCTTGTGGTGGAGCGGCTTGTGGATATCTTGGTGCTACCGGTATAGAAATGCTCAATCCTTATTTTGATATAGCGTATAATGCCATCAACAATACGAATCAGCATGATCAGGTATTGTTCTACGAGCTTGGACGGAATTTCTGGTTTTATGGTAGTCAGCTCGCCTATAAATCAAATGATCCGGTAACAACCGGTTTTGCTATTTTCATGCGTTTTATGTCTATGCATGCGGCTGGGGTGAATGGTGCACCGTTTGCCCAATGGACTTTTCCTCAATTCACGGGTATGGTAGAGAATCTCATCAATCTTTATCTCGCCAATCCATCGCTTAATTGGGCCAATACCTTAGGTGCGGGCCAGGGCGTTCCCAATTCGGGACTGGGTGCTTCTGATCTTTTTGCTTCGTTTTGTTTGCGGTTGATGCGCGATTATGGAGGGAATGCCTTTGTACAGCAGGTTTGGAAGCGGGCGGGGCTAAGACCAGCCGCCAGTACCACACAGGATGCAGTGGATAATTTCTTCCTGGCATCCTGTGCAGCAGCCAATAAAAACCTGACCAGTGTGTTTCAGTCGTGGCGCTGGCCATTGTCTGCCAGTGCGATTACTGCTGCCGGTCAGTATCCATAATTTTAATCGGTTTGCAGGCTTAATTCAGCGATACCCCCATCAGAATATCGGTCTGCCGATCCTCACCAAGGAAGAAGTCATGCTTTCCAAAGGCGGAGAATCCGTATTTTGAATAAAAAGCAATGGCACGGGGATTGTGTTCCCATACACCCAGCCATACATATCCTATTAGGTTATTACGGGCGATGGATAGCGCTTTTTCGAAGAGTATTCCGGCCACTCCTTTACCGTGGAAGGTGCTGCGCACATAAATGCGTTCGATTTCCATGTATCGCGGATCCCGGTGACCATCCGGATGCTTATTCAGGATTATTTTCAGATAGCCAACAGGTTCATCGTTCCATAGAGAAAAGAAAAATGCAGCATCCGGTTCCAGTAGTTCCTCGGAAAGTTTTTCCAAAGAAAAGGCTGTTTCCAGGTAGTGGGTCATGTTTGCTTCCGTGTTCTGGTGGGCGAATGTTTCAAAGAAGGTTTGTCTGGAAAGTTGTTGAAGCGTTTCCAGATCATGGATGGTAATTGGTTGGATGATCACCTCCTGCTTCATGTTAAATAATGTTAACGGTTGGGATGAAATTACCGAATTTGAAGTAATCTTACAGATGCGAGTGATATGGGTTTTACTATTGCTGCTATCCTGTTCATGTGCGATTGGACAACGGAGCATAACAGGAACGGTCATAGATGCGGAAAAGGGATTGCCGTTGCCAGGGGTAAGTGTTTTTCTCAGTAATACATCTGTAGGTACCCTCACAGATGATCGTGGACGATTTCAATTGCTGCTGCCCAACGGCAAGTTTGAGTTGGTAGCAACGTCTGTGGGGTATGCAACCTTTCAGCAGGCGGTTTTGGGAGAGGGGTCTGACAGCCTGCTTATCCGGATGTTTACAAAGACTTCGACGCTGGAAACCGTGGTGGTGGAAGCATTTGAGAAGGACGGATGGAAGAAATGGGGGCGTTGGTTTTTGGAACAGTTTATTGGTATGTCGGCCTACGCTGCAGAATGTCGCCTGCTGAATCCGGAGGTACTCCGTTTCCGGTTATCCGAAAAAGGAAAATTGCTGACGGTGATCGCTAAAGAACCGCTTGTTATTGAAAATAAAGCATTGGGATACCGCATTCGCTACCAGATGGAGGAGTTTTGGTTTGCTTTTGATACTCAACTGCTTTTTTACGCAGGATTTCCATTTTTTGAACCGATGAAAGGGGCTAAAAACCGACAGCAAAAGTGGGTGGAAAAGCGTAAAGAGGTGTATACCGGATCGGTGCTGCATTTCATGCGGGCGCTGCATGCCGGACGATTCCAGGAAGAGGGTTTTGAGGTTCGGGCTATGCATAAAAAAACAAATCTGGAGAAGGAACGTGTTCGGCAACTGTACCGGACTATGTTTTTAGAATCCGATATGATTAATATGGCCGGCGACAGCTCTTCTTATTATTCAAGAGTACTGAAGCAGCCGAATCTGCTTTCAACTATCGATAAGGAGTTGTTATCAGGGGAACAGTTGGGAACGATGAGCGATTCATCGGTTTACATGCTACGTTTTCAGGATTTTCTGCATGTATGGTTCAAACCCCAGGGGGCACCGGTAGAATTTCTCCAGAGCTTTCCGGAGAGCGGTGGCCGGCGGATATCGGAGTTGCAACTGGTGGATGCGCCCGCAATAGAGGTATGGGCAAATGGATATTATGCAGATCCGGCGAACCTTATTTTTAATGGTTTCTGGGGTTGGTGGGAGAAAATGGCTACGATGTTGCCCCTGGATTACGAATGGGTTAACAAATAGTTCCCCTTTTCAGTAATGATATTCCTAATACCACCTGTTGGGTCTGCTACGTCCCTTTCTCTTCTGGGTATTAAATGAATATGGGTATGAAAAATTGTCTGGCCAGCACTGGTACCACAGTTCATCCCGATGTTAAATCCAGAGATGACAGCATCTTTTTTCTGTAAGTTCTGACGGACCTTGTGTATGATATCGTTAATAGCATTGATCTCTGGTTGATTGAGCTGGAAATAATCGGCTGTGTGTCTTTTGGGAATGATCAGAGTATGTCCATTTGTGACCGGGTAGAGATCAAGTATGGCAACAGCCAGATGGTTCTCCAACTGAATCCGACCTGATGGGAGATGGCAAAAAATACATTCTTTTTTTCGAACCTGATACATTACTTCGGCTTCTCTGAAATCCGTAGCATCTCTGTCGCCTTTCGATGCATTACAACTATAGCAGAGTGCCTGGTAATTGTGTAGGCTGTCTTCGCCCCCGTGATTTTTCGGAACGATGTGATCTACCTCAAGGGCTTTTTCACTGGCGGATATACCACAAAGTTCACAACGGAATTGAGCTCTTTTCAGCACTTCATATCGAATAGTACCTGGAATAATTCTTCTGCTCTTACTTCTATGTGACCAAATCGCTTCACCCCTTTTCCTAATATACTCATCTACTTTTACATCACAGATATTGATGAGTTCGTTGATCTGTTGACGCGACAGCCGTGCATAATCAGGAAGATGATACGTGTTTTTATCTTTAGCCACAATCCCTCGTTTGCGAAGAACTTGTCCTACCATTCTATTGGTAATGTTCTGATAATATTCCAATTCGGCTTCATCGTACTGCAGTAGTTGTGCGGCGATTTCAACATCCGTTGCTTTCCCACCCGTAAGCAGCAGATGTTTAAGCATTACCGGCTGGTAAATATGCGACATCTTCATGCCTGTTAGTAGGAAGTCTCTGAAGTGAATAAAGTCCATAGTTTTTCAGTTAGGTTTTACGCTTACGCCTCATCGTATTTCTTTCTGATCGCTTCCATATATCGTCTGAAGGCAAGTGAACCCATTACCTCCACATTTTTTTGCATGCCCAGTATAAATTTTGCAGGTGCCGTGAAGCTCTGCACCTTTGCGGTGAACAGGTAGGTTTCCGGTGTTTCCTGTTCAATAAAGGGGATGCTCATTGGATAGCTTTCCCGTAGGAACAGCATGGCCCGGAGGTTCAGTCGGAAAGAAACCTCTTTGTTCAATGTTTTTCCCTGAAAACCAAAGACATCGGGTTTGTGGAAAGCATGCTGCTCCTGGTATTTCATTTTTCGGTTGGAAAGGGAAACCGATCCCATGCGTTCGATGTTGAAATACTTGTTCAGTTTCGACTTTGGCTCAAACGCACAGAGTGAAATGTAGTTGTCGGTAAAAGCTACCGGCTCTACGATCCGGTCGCTTATGCTCTGGCTATGTGCCGATGCATAGCTTTTGATGATGAGCTGTTTTTCCTCGGCGATCGCCTGTGAAATGGTGGCTACAATATTCGACAAATGTGCATTGTAGAGGGTTTCTGCACCGATTTGATGATCGGATGACTGCTGGATCTTGTGCAGGGTACTTTCAGCCAGTTTGTTCTGTTTTCCGGTTGTCTGGATAAGTTTCTCCAGATAAGCAGCCTCCTGGGGGGTAAAAATGGTGAGCGAAGTACTCTTTGATTCAATCCAAATTCTGTTGCTGCTGTCTTTTTCAATGCGAAAACCCAATTCTATCAGCAGATCGATGTAGCGGTACACCGTTCGTTCTGATGTGCCCAGGAATTTCATGATCGATTTAATCGGTTTGGCCGGACGGGCCTTGAGGTAATTGATCAGCTGGAAGACGCGGTAGATTCGCTTCTGGTTAAACATCGGTTAGGTTAAGTACCTCTAAAATAATATAAAAATATTGACCAGCTGTATGGTTTGACCTAATCTGACAAAAACTTGTATTTACTTTGTGTCGATCAGTCGTTGCTAACCTATATTACCCCGACAAATTTGTTGGCCCGGGCAGAAATGTCCGGGCAAGGGTAATTTTGCTGAATGGAAGCGTTGATTCAGACCCTTAACCGCTACATTGAAAAATCAGCTGTTTTCTTTCACTACCGGGAACAACAGGGTGCCCCAGTTTTCTTCCGGGTGTTGCATCATGATATCGATGAGTATGGGCACCAGTAGTTGGAGCATGTTGGCTCCATCCCGCACCTGTCTCCGGTTGATCCCACTGCCGTAGGTAGCACCCCCATGCATGAGTTGGTTTCGAAGAACGTAGAGGCGGTCCAGCAGGATCTCCAGCAGACCGGCCACGTTTTGTTCGGCCAGGCAGGTAACGGCGATTTCGTTGGATTTTCGGAAAGCTCCCTCCCAGCTGGTTACTTCTCCGCGCTGGTAATCCCAGAATCGTTTAAAGACAAACTGATTTTCGATGAGCATTTTCACCGGTCCGGAAAATCGTTCCCAGAGCAGGTTAAAGATCCGACGCTCCTGATCGTGCTTTACCAGATTTTCTATGAATTGCCGGAACTTGTCGCGTTCCGTTCGGGTGTCCTTCGTCTGCATATCCAGTGCATAGCAGGCATTCAGGGCGATCCAATGCATCAGAAAATGGAGGTCCACATCTTCTGGATGTTTTTCGGCACATTTCAGCCAGCTGATGGCTCTGTGCAGACGAATGTTAAGGTCTTCGGGCAGTCCGGTGCAGGCTTTTAAGGATCGTTTCAATTTTGTGGCGCTCATAGAAAGGGGTTTGTCTTTGGCAATGGTTTAGAAAGGGTTTCCTGCCTCATTCGCCGGTTCTTATCCAGCAATTCGCCAAATGATCGTTCACCATACCCGTGGCCTGCATGTGTGCATACATCACGGTGGAGCCGAGGAACCGGAATCCGCGTTTCTTAAGGTCTGCGGCTATCTGATCAGACAATGGGGTGGAAGCGGGCAGGTCTTTCATTGAAAGGGGATGATTGACCAGTGGCTGGCCATCCACATATTTCCAGATGAAGGATGAAAAACTACCGTATTCCTGCTGGATCTCCATGAACCGGCTGGCGTTGGAGATCGTGGCTTCGATCTTGAGCCGGTTACGGACGATGCCGGCATTGTTCATCAGCGATTCAATTTTTTCAGGACCATACAGCGCGATTTTCCGGTAATCGAAATGATCAAAGGCTTTTCGGAAATTTTCGCGTTTCCGGAGGATTGTGATCCAGCTGAGGCCTGCCTGAAAACTTTCGAGAACCAGAAATTCAAACAGCGTTTCATCGTCATAAACCGGTTTTCCCCATTCCTCATCGTGGTAGCGCTGGTAGAGCGGATCTTCCCCACACCAGGGGCAGCGGGATTTGTGTGGATGTATGGCGTGCATGCTATAAATTTATGCGTAATTTTCGCGCATGACAAATAAATCAACATTTTCGCTTTCGGAAGACTGGGTAGTGGTCATCCTCGGTTTTCTGTCTATTGTTGCCATACTATCCGGATTGGATATAGCTGTACCGGTGTATAACTGGAATGATTTTTCGGAGTTGCAGGAGAATGTAGTATCGCTTCCCAATCTGGGTAAGATCGCCCTTATTTTTCTGGTAATGCTGGTTGTGGCCCTGCTGGGGGGCTGGTTGCTGAAGCGACTGACCAGTAGCTGGTTGGGTGGATTTGTTGTGTTGTATCTGTTAACCACACTGGCATTGATTCTTACAGGCAATGCCTGGGTGCGATCGCTGAATCTGGAATCGGTGATTGTTAGTCTCGGGCTTGGTTTGCTGATCAGCAATCTGTTCCGCGTACCGGAGTGGCTTCGTGCGGTATTGTCAACCGAATTGTACGTGAAGATCGGACTGATCCTGCTGGGTACGAACGTGATCTTCGGGGATATTTTAAAAGCCGGAACACTCGGACTGGTGCAGGCGTTG